>CAIXAQ010000651.1 GCA_903917425.1 uncultured Bacteroidales bacterium | reverse complement strand
GGCTGGTGTTTGTTCAGGTCTCGGAGTTCCACCTTCGGCCATCGGAAAGGTTTTCGGCATTTTCAAAGCTTATTGCACCCGTGTCGGGAGCGGTCCTTTCCCAACGGAATTAATGGATGCTACCGGCGAAAGTCTTCGCGATCATGGCAAAGAGTTTGGCTCGACCACCGGGCGGCCACGCCGCTGCGGCTGGCTCGACCTTCCGGCCCTGAGGTATGCAATCATGTTAAATGGTGTTACCGACCTGGTCATGATGAAAGCCGATGTAATGAACGATTTTGAATCCATCAATATTTGTACCGGCTATGAAGTTAACGGGCAGGTGGTGCAGGATCTTACTTACGAAACTTTAAGCAATCCTGTAAAGCCATTATATCAGTCATTCCCCGGATGGGAACAATCGCTGCATGGTATTACAAATTACGATCTGCTTCCCGAAAAGCTGAAAGAATATACCGGTTTCATCGAAAAAGATGCCGGTTTACCCGTAAAAATCCTTTCGGTCGGACCAGGAAGGGAAGAGACCATCATTAAGTAAAGCCTTTTAGAAAACATTTTTTTTGATTTCAGACCCTGGAATACTGATTAACGATTTATAAATTTTGTCATAAGCTATTGGCATTCAAAATAATCGTTAACCCTTGTTCTGAAATTATTATTGAAAAACCAATCTCTCTTAGTTCTGTAACTTGATTAAAGGGGATAGGCCGTTAATCAAAATGGAAAAATAACCGGCTTAATTATCAACTGAGACGTCAGTAAAAACTTCAAAGCCCCGCCGAAGCAGGGCTTTGAAGTAATATAAATACGGAAGGATGCCGCTTAGTACATTCCACCCATACCGCCCATACCAGGATTCGGCATAGCTGGTTCTTTATCATCTTTGCTTTCGAAGATTACACACTCAGTAGTGAGTAACATTCCGGCAATGGAGGCTGCATTTTCCAAAGCAACACGTGCTACCTTGGTAGGATCGATAACCCCTGAAGTGTAAAGGTTTTCATATACTTCGGTACGAGCATTAAAACCGAAGTCATCTTTACCATCTTTCACTTTCTGAACGATAATTGATCCTTCTAATCCAGCATTAGCAACAATCTGGCGAAGTGGCTCTTCGAGAGCGCGTTTCACGATCTTGATACCTAATTCTTCGTCCTGATTCTCTGTTTTAACACTTTCGAGTACCGAAATAGCGCGGATGTAAGCAACACCACCGCCGGGAATAGTTCCTTCTTCGATAGCTGCACGGGTAGCATGTAATGCATCCACGAAGCGATCTTTCTTTTCCTTCATTTCTATTTCGCTGGCTGCACCCACATAAATTACGGCGACACCGCCGCTAAGTTTTGCAAGACGCTCCTGCAGTTTTTCACGATCGTAATCGGAAGTAGTTGTTTCAATTTGTGCTTTGATCTGGCTTACACGTGCTACAATACCTTCTTTTGCACCTTTACCGCTGACAATAGTGGTATTGTCTTTATCGATATTGATTTTTTCAGCCTGACCGAGGTAGCTCAGGTCAGCATCTTCCAGGCGATATCCCTGTTCTTCCGAAATAACTGTTCCGCCGGTTAAGATAGCGATATCCTGGAGCATTTCCTTACGACGATCACCAAAGCCTGGAGCTTTTACGGCAACAATCTTGAGTGAGCCACGGATCTTATTCACAACTAAGGTTGCAAGTGCTTCTCCGTCAACATCTTCAGCAATGATAAGCAAAGGACGTCCGGTTTGAACCGCTTTTTCCAGTACAGGAAGTAAATCCTTCATGCTGCTGATTTTCTTATCGTGGATCAGGATTAAGGGATTTTCGAAAACTACTTCCATTTTTTCGGCATCGGTAACAAAATACGGTGAAATATATCCACGATCGAATTGCATACCTTCCACAACCTTTACGGTAGTTTCTATACCTTTAGCTTCTTCAATGGTTATAACACCCTCTTTGGATACTTTTTCCATGGCTTCAGCTAACAGTTTACCAATGGTCTGGTCGTTATTAGCCGAAACGGTGGCAATCTGCTGAATTTTTTCGATGCTGTCGCCAACTTCAACTGATTGTTTTTTCAGATCGGCAACAACCAAAGCAACCGCTTTTTCGATTCCGCGTTTCAAATCCATAGGATTGGCACCGGCGGTTACGTTTTTCAGACCTGTAGTAATGATGGCTTGAGCCAGAACAGTAGCAGTTGTTGTACCGTCGCCGGCTACATCAGCCGTTTTTGAAGCAACTTCCTTAACCATTTGGGCACCCATGTTTTCAACAGGGTCTTTCATTTCAACTTCTTTGGCTACAGTTACACCGTCCTTGGTGATCTGAGGTGAGCCATAAGTTTTTTCGATAATTACATTCCGGCCTTTAGGGCCAAGAGTTACTTTAACTGCATTTGCCAAAGCATCCACACCTTTTTTCATACGGTCGCGGGCTTCGCTTTCAAATAATATTTCTTTACCTTTCATCTCTGAAGTTTTTTTTGAATTTGTTATTAAATTACAGCAAGAATATCGCTTTCGCGCATAATCAGATAATCTTTTCCTTCAACGGTGATCTCGGTACCTGAATACTTACCGTACAATACCTGGTCGCCAACTTTAACTGTAAGCGGCTCATCTTTTTTACCATTTCCTATGGCAACTACGATGCCTTTTTGTGGTTTTTCTTTAGCGGTGTCGGGGATAATAATGCCACCTGCTGTTTTTTGTTCGGCTGCTGCCGGCTCAACCAGTACTCGGTCGGCCAAAGGCTTTACATTTACCTGTGCCATGTTTTTTACTTGATTTTTATGTTAAACTAATAAATGATTTTGTTTTGAATGATACATGGATTGTCATAATTCGTGCCAAACCTAAAAACGGAGATTTGGCGCGACAATTCAGCAAATTACATAATACATTAATTATCAAGTCGATGCCCGGTATTGTTACAGTATAAGCGGACCTGTGACGCAATAATTAAAAAGCAAAAAAAAAAAATGTCAGAATGCACGTGACATTCTGACATTCTGTAAAAGGTTGAAACCAGATATTATTTCTTCTGGGCTGGAGCCGGAGCCTGTTCTTTAGGAGCAGTGTTTCCTGCAGGGGCAGCATTTCCGGCTGGAGCGGCATTTCCGGCCGGAGCAGCCTGATCTTTAGGGGCAGCCTGAAAATCCTGAACAGGTTGAGCATTTTCGTCAATGTTCTGACGAAGTTCCGTATCGGCAGTTCCTGTTTTGCCGCCACCTCGTGGAATTACAACAATAGATAAGAGGCAAAGCGCGAACATGGCAATTGCTAATCCCCAGGTAAATTTTTCAAGAAAATCGGCTGTCTTACGAACACCCATATACTGATTAGAGGATGAAAAATTAGAGGCTAATCCACCACCTTTTGAATTCTGAACCAAGACGACTAATATCATGAGCACACAAGCGATCAGGATCAAAACTGAAACAAAAATAAAAGTATTCATTCTCTATTGTTTTTTTATGTATTTATAACTGTGTTACTTGCGTTTTTTTTCGATTTCTTTTATTTGGGCTGCAAAGTAACTACTTTTTTCGGGAATAAGCAACATGAGTTTTTCATAAATTTTTATCGCCATCGAATAAAGTCCCTGCTGATCGTAAATCTTTGCCAGTGTTTCGCTAACCAAATCCTCAGGCATACTAGTACTTTGCCGTGCAATATCTTCCGGATTATAAAACTCACGCTTTGGTGAACTGATACGCGGCTCTTCGCGTATAAACTTATCAACCAGTATATTACGGGCTATTATTCCTTCATTCGTATCGTTACCTGAAACAATAATCTTAACTGATCTCTCTTCAGTTTCAGGCTCCGGCCAAGGAAGTGGCACTGCGCTTAATCGCGAAAAAATAGTATTGAGAATAGGATTTAATTGAATAACTGTATCTTCAGATTGATGCAAACTTACTCCTTCCTGAACTATTTCAGCGTCCTGCGAGATGGAAGAGTCAACTAATTCATTGGCCGCTTCTACGGTTTCATCATCTAAAGTTTGTACGGCCTCCCTTTTGTCATCATTTACGCCTGCTAAGGGTGAAGGTGCTGACTCTGTTTCTAAATCCACATAATCCTCCGGTTCTGTTTCCGTATTCTTATGGGAACCTACAATCTCTTCTGCTAAAATGATATCATTTATAATAATAGGATCATCAGACAAGACTTCCGCATACAAAGTTTCATCAGGCTGGTCAGCAAAGAATAAGGGATTTCCTTCAATTAACATTTTAAGCTTACTTCTGTCGCCGGCATAAGCTGCAGCCAAACGGAGCGAAAGCGGGTAAGCATCATGCCCGTTGTTTAATAGATTCCGGGCAAGCAGCATTCGCGCAACCGAAAAATAAGGATACTCTTTTACCAATGCCCAAAGTTCATCTACTGATCGATTATCGAGCAGCGACGGGTCCTTTAAATATCGGTTAAAAGTTTCGGGTGTCATGGGTAGAAGGTTGGGTCATTCGGTGGTCACTTTGCGATTTCGGATTTCGGATGTACGATTTACGATCAATGATTTTCTAATAACTATTACCAGTTAACAACAGCTTTATTAAAAATATCTTGCGCCAGCTCTTCATCGATCAAATCAATAAGTGTTTCCTCGACAGTAGAGAGCCGCAGTTTTGAATCATAATCCTGGAAGCGGGAGAAACTGGTTTCAAAATCCTGCGATGGTTCCAGTTTATTGGTAAAACGTATGTTAACCGTTATCTTTAACCTTTGTAAAGCGGATTGTTGTTCGCCTGTAATTGCAACTGGCTCAGTAGTATACCCGGTTATTTCGCCTGTAATATTCAGATCACCGTTCGTAGCTACAAGGGCAAGATTCGATTGGTTGGTAAATTTATCACGAATAGCTTCGGTTAATTTGCGACTAAGGGTTGGCTGAACCAACAAGGCATTGTTTGGCAAATAGATAACCGAAATGGATTTAACGCTTGGCGAAATACTTGCCCCTGTAAACGAATAGCTGCAGCCCTGAAGAAGTAGAACAACAATAAGAACCATGACAGGCATGAGCTTTTTAAAGCTGAAAACCTTAAATGGGTTATCCTGAATACGATATTTATCCTTTAATGCCATATTCCCTGATCTTACGGTATAAGGTGCGTTCCGAAATGCCTAATTCTTTGGCAGCGTTACGTCGCCGGCCTTCGTGCTTTTCGAGTGCCCTCTTTATCAAATCGAGCTCACGATCCTGCAGTGAAAGAGATTCTTCCATGATTTCGCCATGTATAAATGGCTCATCATCAATAGGATGATTTTTTTCGTGTACAACAACCCGGCTTCCCTCCTGCCGCTGAGGCTCTCCGGTATAATGATCGGGAATCTGGGCAGATATTTTATCAAAATGATTTGCCACTTCATCGTGCCCAATAATTTCGCCTACCAGTTTCTTCAGATCAGAGATATCACGACGCATATCGAAGAGTACTTTATAAAGCAACTCCCGTTCCGACATTTCGTTGCCCTTGTTTACGTCCTTGAATAAGACAGGCAAATCGCGGCGGGTGGTTTCGGGAAGATATTTCTGTAGCGTTGCTGCCGAAATGTTTCTGTCACGCTCAATGATCGAAATTTGTTCGGTAAAATTTTTAAGCTGCCTGATGTTGCCTGTCCAACGGTAATTCATCATGATCTTCTTTGCTTCCTCGTCGAGTTCAAGTACAGGCATACGGTATTTCTCGGCAAAATCAGAAGCAAACTTACGGAACAACAGCAATATATCTTCTTTACGATCGCGCAGGGCAGGTACCGTTATAGGCACTGAATTCAACCTGTAAAACAGATCCTGCCTGAACTTTCCATGATCGATCGCTATCTGCACATCAACATTGGTGGCTGCTACTACCCGAACATCCGTTTTTTGGCTTTTTGACGAGCCAACTTTAAAAAACTCACCTGATTCGAGCACTCTCAACAAGCGCACCTGGGTGGATAAGGGCAATTCGGCAATTTCGTCTAAAAAGATTGTCCCACCGTTTGCAACTTCAAAATAGCCTTTACGCGCCTCGTGAGCTCCGGTAAAGGAGCCTTTTTCATGACCAAATAGCTCTGAGTCAATTGTACCTTCGGGTATAGCACCACAGTTAACTGCAATGTAAGAGCCGTGTTTACGGGCACTCAGGTGGTGAATTATCTGTGGAAATATCTCTTTCCCTACCCCACTCTCTCCTGTAATCAATACACTCAAATCCGTAGGTGCTACCTGCCGGGCAATGTCAATCGCCCTGTCGAGCTGTGGCGAATTACCTATAATACCAAAACGTTGTTTTATCGAAATTATATCCATCATCATTTAACGCCTTCGTGGCTATTGCTTTGCAAAGTTAACCTTATTAGATGAAAACGAATTATTTCTTTAACGTTTTTTGGCAGTATCGCTGACAAAATGGCAAAAATACCATTTCCGTTCTATATTTGTGTCGACAAAAAAAACCGGAGCATAGCCCGGTTTCTCTGTAATTGTACATCTGATCCGGCTTTACTTTCTTACTACTGCGCCTAATTCCTTTTCAAAAACTTCGACCAAACGCTTCATCAGTTTCTCAATGTCATTATCAGTCAGGGTTTTCTGATTATCCTGCATAGTAAAACTTACAGCGTAAGATTTTTTTCCTTGTTCAATTTTTTCACCCTGGTATACATCAAAAAGGTTCACATTTCGCAGAATCCCTTTCCCGTTGCGCAAAGCCAGGGCTTCAATTTCAGCAAATTTTACACTATTATCCAGTAACAAGGCAAGGTCGCGCCTTACTTCCGGGAAATGTGATATCTCGCTAAACTTTACATTATCAGGCCTAAGTTCAGCAAGTAAAACACTCCATTCCAATTCAGCGTAATACACATCCTGCTTAATATCAAACTGTTTCAAAATGCCGGAACTTAGCTGACCCATACGCACCAGGGGTTTGTTATTGAGACTGAGGACTTCTCCCTGCGAGTACAACTTACCTTCAACATCCGTTGAACTAAGTTTACTCATGCTGATTCCTGTTTTATGAAGAGCGGCAAATACCAACGATTTCAGGAAATGATAATCCGTTTTGACTGTCGGCAGATACCAGCTTTCGCCTTGCTGGCTGCCGGTAACAAAAACAGACAGCATTTTGCGTTCAGTGTATTTTCGGGTTACGTCGTCACTTGCTGACTGTGCCTGGACATAGTTATACACATTTCCAAACTCGTAGAATTTCAGATCAGCCATGCGGCGGTTGATGTTATACGAAATACTTTCGAGTCCACTGAAAAGTAATGTTTGCCGCATCACGCCCAATTCGCTGCTTAAAGGATTCAGAATTTTAACACTATCCCCGAAGTTGAACAAGTCTGATTTTTCGTAGTATGCTGAGCTGGTGAGTGAATTGGTCAGAATTTCATTAAAACCATTATTGCTCAGGTAATCAGCCAGCTTCTGTTGAAGTTTTTCAGGATCGGGCTTACGGCTGTAGGAAAGTGACGAATGCAAAGACTCGCTCAGATCGATATTGTTGTAGCCGAATATGCGTAGTATTTCTTCAACTACATCCGCCTCACGGGTAACATCGACTTTAAAAGGCGGAATTGAAAGCTGCAGTCCATTTTCATTTTCCGACAGAATTTCAATTTCCAGTGAAGTCAGAATATTACGGATTGTCTGCTTATCAATCTCTTTGCCTATCAATGCATTAACCCTGTCGAAGGATATTTCGACCTTAAAATTTTCAACCGGATTTGGATATACATCCACAATTTCGGATGAGATATTTCCCCCGGCCATCTCTTTGATCAAAAGAGCAGCCCGTTTCAGTGCATAAACGGTATTATTAGGATCGGCACCACGTTCGAAACGGAAGGAAGCGTCTGTCTTCAAATTATGACGTTTGGATGTCTTGCGGACATGGGTTCCATCGAAATAGGCACTTTCGAGAAATATTTTAGTTGTTTTTTCGCTGACACCCGATTTCGCACCTCCAAATACCCCGGCAATACACATAGGTTCAAGCTCATTACAAATCATCAGGTCTTCGACATCGAGTGTACGTTCTATTCCATCCAGGGTAACGAACTTTGTACCCGCCTTCATTTTCTTTACAATAACCTGGTGGCCGGCAATATATTCAGCATCAAATGCATGCAGAGGCTGACCGGTCTCCATTAATACAAAATTGGTAATATCAACGATGTTATTTATAGGTCGTAAGCCAACAGATGTCAATCGGTTTTGCAGCCAATCCGGAGATTCCTTCACTTGTAACCCACTGATTGTGATTCCGGTATATCGGGTACAAGCCTCGTTACTTTCAATTTTTACGGTTATGGGCAATGAATTATTATCCACCTTAAATGCTTCAACCGATGGGCGTGATAAAGAAACCGCTAAATGTTGTTTCTCGCGGTTATTAATGGCTGCAACCAGGTCGCGGGCTACACCGATATGTGAAGTGGCATCGGCACGGTTAGGTGTAATAGCAACTTCGAACACAGTGTCGGACTCAACACCAAAATATTCAGCAGCAGTAGAGCCAATCACTGAATTCTGATCGAGAACCATAATTCCGTCATGCGAATTACCCAAACCCAGTTCATCCTCGGCACAGATCATACCATCGCTAGGTTCGCCACGAAGTTTACCGGCCTTTATAGTAAATGATGTATCTCCATTGTACAGTACCGTTCCGATTGTAGCCACCGGAACATGCTGCCCTTCAGCCACATTGGGTGCCCCGCACACTATATCAAGCACTTTACCTGAGCCGACATCTACCTTACAACAGGTAAGTTTATCGGCATTAGGATGACGCTGTGTTGAAAGCACCTGGCCGATCACGATTCCTTTTAGCCCGCCTTTTACAGATTCATATTCATCAATAGCTTCGACTTCGAGGCCGCAATCGGTCAATATCCGGGCAATTTCGACAGGAGGAAGGCTGACATGAACGTATTCTTTCAGCCAATTATAAGAAATTTTCATTCGTTTTTTTTTGAAGTGCGAAATTAGGGATAATTTGGCTTTGTGGGAAGTTAATAGTTCTTTTTCAACAATCGGACGTGAGAATTGAATACATTTGCGCCCAAATGTCGTCTCAACCAAACCCTTCCCCATTGAAAAAATTCTTCATTTCGGCCATCCTGCTTCTTTCTGTTTCACTCATGTTAATAAGTTGGGGCGCAGTCGGTCACAGTAAAATAAGCGAATCTTCTTCCCTTTCGTTCAACCAGCAGATGCAGGAATTTCAAGCCTGGGTAGGTTTTCTCCGCGATCACGCTTCTGATGCCGATTACCGTAAAAGCACCGATCCTACCGAAGGCCCTAAACACTACATCGATATTGATGGTTATAGCATATTTGTTGCTACAGGACGCATTCCGCAAACGCTGGATTCAGTTATTGCTCTTTATGGCTGGACGTTTGTTGAGGATCAAGGGATTTTACCATGGGCAACAGAACGCACTTTTGACTCGCTCCGCAACTGCATGCAGCGTCACGATTTTGCAAAAGCAAAAATTTTTGCGGCTGACCTTGGTCATTATGTTGCCGATGGTCATATGCCGATGCATATTACTAAAAATTATGATGGTCAACTTACCGGAAATACGGGGATTCACTCACGTTATGAATCAACGATGATCAACGCACGAATCGGGGAAATCATATACACCGGCGAAGATGCAACTATAGTCAGCAATGTTAACCAGTATATTTTCAACTATTTATACGCTACCTATCCCTATTGTGATTCGATCCTTGCAGCAGATAATTATGCCAAGACACAATCGTCGAGCACTTCTTCGGTGACATATAAAAATGCACTCTGGGCCAAAACCAAAGGTTTCACTATTCCATTATTCAAAAGTGCTTCAAACGCACTGGCAGCATTAATTTATACTGCGTGGGTGCAGGCAGGAAGCCCTTCATTAACCAATACATCGCTGTACGATCCGGCATCTGCCGGTAATGCTGTTTTAGAACAGAATAGCCCGAATCCTTTCACGCTATCAACCCATATTCACTTTTCACTGACTGAAAACACAAAAGTTTTGAT
Organism: uncultured Bacteroidales bacterium; assembly: GCA_903917425.1. Taxonomy (GTDB): domain Bacteria; phylum Bacteroidota; class Bacteroidia; order Bacteroidales; family UBA4417; genus UBA4417. The sequence continues at coordinate 6,738 of CAIXAQ010000651.1, read as the reverse complement.
GCAGGTTCGTGATATAAATGGGATTGTAGTTGCAACCCTTGTAAACGATACTCTTACAGAAGGCAACCATACCTGCGATTGGATCCCGGAAAACCTGTCGGAAGGAATGTATTACCTGGTGCTGCATACAGGGAAATTCATACAGGTGAAAAAGATGATATATTCAGGTGGGAAATAGCAAAATATAATAGTCAGTTACAACTCTGGCAATATGTCACAAAGCACTGATATGCAATTATATACAAATTTTACCAGGCAGTTTTTACTGGAGTAAAAAGTTTTGTACCTTTGGAAAAAGTCAGATTATGACAGTATCAGACCTGAAATTAAAAATATTCAGACAAATTGATTCTCTCGAGAAGAATCGATTAGAGGAATTTTATGGAATCCTGATTAATTACATTAACGAGAAAAAGGACATTAGCGATTGGGGCAAATTGACACAGGAACAAAAGCAAGGTATTTTTGATGCAATTGAGGAAATAGAGTTAGGAAAAGGTATTTCTAACGAAAACGTTATGTCCAAAATTCGCAAGAAATACCCTCATGTCTAAAGAAATTATCTGGTCCCCATTATCAGAAAGTGATATTGAATCGATTCTTGATTACCTTCAAGAAAATTGGGATGAAAAGGTTGTTCAGGAGTTTTTAGAACTTACATCTTCGTTACTTGAGAAGATTTCGATAAATCCAAGACTATTTCCTGTGATTTATAAAAATGAAAAAATCAGAAAATGTGTTTTAACTAAGCATAATACGTTATACTACCGTGACAGAAAAGATAGTATTGATGTTTTAAGAATATTTGATAATCGACAAGATCCCAAAAAACTAACATTTTAACGAAGCATTGCACTTAACGATTTTAGCTTATGACGCTAATTCACCTCTATCAGAAGCGCAAGGCATTGCGCTTCTAGCTTATCATTGCCCATTCCGCTTTTTTACTGCTTAAATAGTTCAAATAGCGAACAATCCGAAGATTTTCTTCCTTCACCAGGTATGGATCGGCATCAAGAAGGTTTTGAGCAATGTTCCTTGCTGCTCGCAGTATTTGTTCGTCACGCACAATATCGGCAAGTTTCAGATCAAGTATTCCACTCTGTTTTGTTCCTTCCAGGTCGCCGGGGCCCCGTAATTTCAGATCGACATCTGCAATTTCGAAACCATCATTGGTTCTGACCATGGTTTCAATGCGCGTGCGGCCATCGGCAGTGAGGTTGAACCCAGTGAGCAAAATGCAGTGCGACTGATCGGCTCCTCGCCCAACCCTACCCCTGAGCTGGTGCAACTGAGATAGCCCGAACCTTTCGGCATTTTCGATTACCATTACAGAAGCATTTGGAATATCAACACCTACTTCAATGACAGTAGTTGCAACCATAATCTGTGTTTCACCCAATTTAAAACGCTGCATCTCAGATTCCTTTTCATCAGCTTTCATGCGGCCGTGAACCATGCTTAAGGCATATTTCGACGAAGGGAACACTTGTTTCAAATGATCAAAACCATCCTGTAGATTTTTCAGATCAAGCATTTCCGATTCTTCAATCAAGGGGTAAACGACATAAATCTGGCGTCCCAAGGCAATCTGCTGACGCATGAAATTATATACTTTTTCATGCCCTGATTCATAGAAATGGTAAGTAAGAATAGGTTTTCGTCCAGGCGGCAATTCATCAATTACCGAAAGGTCGAGATCGCCATAAACAGTCATGGCAAGTGTACGTGGAATGGGAGTGGCAGTCATTACCAACACATGAGGAGGAATAGTGCTTTTGCTCCACATTTTAGCCCGTTGCGCTACACCAAACCGGTGCTGTTCATCAACCACAACCAATCCGAGTTTACTGAATTTTACAGCATCTTCGATAAGCGCATGCGTTCCGATAATAATATGCAGTTCACCCGACTGAAGCATGGGATGTATTTCCTTTCTGCGATTTTTCTTTGTGCTGCCCGTAAGCAAGTCAACAGTGATATTCATTCCATCCAGAAACTTTTTAATCGTTGCATAATGCTGATTCGCAAGTATTTCAGTCGGAGCCATCAGGCAAGCCTGAAACCCGTTGTCGAGTGCCATCAGCATACACATTAAAGCTACAAGTGTTTTGCCGCTACCAACATCCCCTTGTAACAAACGGTTCATTTGTTTACCCGAACCTACATCGGCACGTATTTCGCGAAGTACTTTTTTTTGGGCATCGGTGAGTTTAAATGGAAGATATTCGTTGTAAAAGTCATTAAACAGATCACCGATATGGCTGAATATATTTCCTTTAATAATTTGAGCCCGGTTATTTTTATAGCGCAGCAAACGAAGCTGAATAAAAAACAGTTCATCGAATTTAAGTCTTGCCCGGGCTTTCTCCAGAATTTCGGTATTGGACGGAAAATGAATATTCAGCAATGCCTCTTCGCGCCCGACGAGCTTTAACTGATAAAGAATGTCATTATTCAGGGTTTCGGGAATGACTCCCTGTAATTGGGAAATCAGGGTGCGTGTAATTTTCGAAATGGCGCGGGTTGCTAAGCCGTTCAGTTTCATTTTATCTGTTGAATTGTAAACCGGGTGCAAGGGATCGGCTGGCTGCGCAGTAAATTCGGCCATTGATTCCGTTTCGGGATGCGAAATGTTGTATTTGCCATTAAAGAGGGAAGGCTTCCCGAATACGACCCATTCGCTGCCTGCTGTAAATTTGTCTTTCACCCAATTAATACCCTGAAACCAAATTAGATCAATGGAACCGGATGAATCACTAATTGTAACCACCAACCGGGAACTTCGCCCCTGTCCGATCAGCTGATTACTAATGACTTTCCCTCGTACCTGGAGATAAACATTTTCGGAATTTATTTCAACTATCGGCATAAACCGGCTGCGGTCCACATGCCTGAAAGGGTAATACGTAAGCATGTCGAAATATGTACTCACTCCGGCTTCCTTACGCAGGATCTCTCCCCGTTTTGGACCAACGCCCTTAAGAAACTCGATTGGTGTTTGAAGCAGATCGACTGACATGTTAAATGTTTGGAGTTTAAATAGCCCGTTCTGTAAAATGAAATTTCCCCAGGTATAAATTCCAGCTACAAATGTATTAAAACAAAAACAACTCTTCGTGTATGAAGAGTTGTCTTATATATCGACTTAGCTTTTTTATTTGCTTTTTCCTGCCAACACTAATGACACTTTAATATTCCCACAGTTGCTGTTCGAAGTTGAAAAGTTCCTCTTTAATACGTTCCGATTCGAGCATAGCATCAATTCCGGTAGCGTATTCGTTTATATTCCGATCAAACTGATTGTCGACTTTATAAATATAGCTGCTGAACATCCGCTTCCAGAAGAAGTCGTCATACGTCATCTTGGCTGCGCCATTAAACCTGTTAAACACTTCCGATTTTGCCAAAATCGGCCTTGCTTCCGGGAAATAGATCCAGAACAGTGGATTGGCTCCGCGGTAAGTTCCATCCTCATTAAATTTGTCGATAATAGGGCAGATGCCAATTATTCGTACTTCTAACATAGAACGCTGCTTATCAAAAAACCAATCTTCCTTGATCCTGATTTTTTTGATATCCGTTGTGTTCATTTTTTTAACTATCACAGTATCATAAAATTCATACGGCGGATAGGTTCGCTGTTGCTTAAGTGTATCAGCCTTTTCGATAGTGGCCATCAACTCCTTGTACGAAATAGGCGAAATAAACTCATCCGTTGAAGCTTCGTAGGCTGTAATACTTCCTTCTTTTATGGCATCAATCATGATGGTCATAAAACTACGCCAGTTATTTTTGGGAGTTTCAGGGTAATACATGGGCTGGTTCATTTTTTCGCGCATATCAATTACCCGCCAGACACGTTTATCCCAAACGTAATCAGCCTTCCTGACCCAGGGATAAGCGATAGGCTTTTTATCCAGCCTCTCACTCTTATCTACAACGCCATCACGTGGAGGTGTATTGGTAATGGGTTGTGCTTTGCTGCCAATTGCGATAAAGAGCAGCAATATCATTATTATCAGAACATTCTTTCTCATTTTCATAAAATCATTTGATTTATTGAAGTGTAAGTACGATCGAATTCAGTTTACGGTTTTTCCCATCCGGGCCTTTGGCATAAATATCTTCGAAGAAAACCTTCTGCCCACGCCTTACTCCTTTGATAAATTCTTTCATCGAAGCAGTGAGTACATTGCCGGTACCAGGAATATCCATAACATCTCCTTTTGAGATGCCTGAGAACTTAAAAGAGGTTATCACGAAATTCAGGTCAAACTCAAAGTCAGCAGGCATGCGGGGAATAATCCCTCCGGCAGCCAGCAAAATGTCCCTGTTAACTACGCCGCCATTGCTGTTAGCAACATAAGCCACGGGATCCGGTACATCCTTTACACGGTATTCCACTGAGCCCATTCCTTTCATACGGTCGCCAAGTTTGGCGTTAACGGTAACCAAAGCTTTTCCCCTGGAGGCAGGTCTGACAACCCATCCTGCTCCGCTTCGGTTGATTGATCCATTGCTTATGGTAGCATTGATCTGATCGGGAGAAACACCACCCGCCGAAATAGAAACTGGGTTATCAACACCAATATAGAATACATTCATCTGGGTAGCCGATACCGACAAGGATGGCGGAGCTACTATATATTCAAATTTTACAGCTGTGGCTTCTATTGTACCATCTGGTTTTTTGACGTTTACGGTACCTGTAACAATCTTTGGTCCAGGAGTTGTGGCGGGTAATGATACCTTTATTACACCATCAACGCTGGTACGCATGCCGCCAATATTGGCAGTAAAACTCTGTTTACTATCCATAGCAGTAACGAATACCTCAGCTTCATAATTCTCGCCCTGAAAAACATATTGGCTTTTAGGAACAACTGTTGCACCAACCTGGTCGATTTTGAAATCTGTCTCTCCGATTTTACTTCTCAGGTGAGCAACAACATCTAATTCGGCATTTTGTACTTCGTTAACTAATTTATTCAAAATAGTAACGTTGGCTGCCAGAATTGTATGATAGAAATTATGCATTTCCCAATTCTGCTTTTTCATGCTAGCATTATAGAATGGGCCTTCCAGATCAATACCAAGCTTAATCTTTGCACGATCAGCAGGGTCCACCATGTTAAGCAGATCCTGCTTGTATTTAGCCAGTTTCATTTTCATTTCGGCGGCTTTTCCCTTGGAGCCATCCTCTGATTTGCCAATGAAATAATTAGTTGTTTCATTGTATTTATCCTTGCTCTTCATCAGGTAGAGCGGACGGACTTTGGCTGAATCTATCGGTATTTTTTCGGATGTAGCTATTGCTTCATACTTAACGTTAGCCAGATAATTTTTCAGTTCGGTCGACATTTTCTCTACTTCTTTCGCTTTTTCCCAATAGGGTCCCACTTTCACAGGATCCTTGGTATAAGCGGCCTCGAAACGCGAATAATATTCCGTTATTTTACTGCTATATGTTTTGTTGGTAGTTTCCATACTATCGTTTACCACCAGAAAGGCATTCAGAATCTCAACAGACACATTGAGAGCCAGCAAGGCCGTTAATACCAGGTACATCATCCCGATCATTTTTTGCCTCGGCGTCTCTTTATAACCAGCCATAATTAAGCGTTTTCAGTTTTGAATTAGTTGTTAGGGTTTAATTACAGGCTATTTGTTGAGGTTTACGTTCATAGCCGTAAGCATATTGCCATAAACCTGATTGAGAGCACTCACCCGTTTAGTAAGCTGATCTATTTCCTGCTGGTATTTATTCATATTGGCTGATGACTCATTCATGCTGTTAAGGAATGAACCAACTGTTGACCTAAGTTTATTGGTGGCTTCAACCTGCTCGCTCGAACTTTTCAACTGAACCTCGTATATGGTATTGAGCGCTGCCAGGTTGGTGGAAATTTTATGTAGCTGATCGTTATAGGATTTACTGTCAACTGCATTGAAATTAAGCTTTTCAGCTGATTTGCTCAATATCTCGGCCGAAGCATTGTATTTCTCAACAAGTCTGTTGGCTGATTCGGTAGCTTTTGATAAACTGTTCGAAAACGTTTCAGTTGCAGTCATTTCTTTCTTAATGGCCGAGGAAACATCGTTATATACTGTAGCAAGTGTTCCTGCAGAAGCAGAGGCAGATTTAATACTTGTCGAAAATTCGCCAACTGTGGAAGCGTCCTGCTGTAAAACTTCACTTACCTTTTTGTAGGAAGTTGATAATTCACCTGCTGATTTTCCGGCTTCCTTTACATTTTTTACAAAATCGGTAGTAGCAGCCGCGGTACTGGCAACATCTGACATATTACCAACATTCTCACTCATTTTCCGCATTCCGCTACCCAGGCTTTCAATAAGTTCGGGACCTATCTTCGCTTTTGTGAGCATTTCGTCAAGTTCCTGAGTAACAGTTTTACCGCCAACAGTTTTTTTGATCGAACCTGGTGATCCAGGTTTACCATCATGCGACATACCGGCAAGTTCAGGATATACGAGTGTCCAGTCAGGATCGGTATGCGGTGGTTCGAATGCTGAGAAGAAGAATATGATTGCTTCGGTTGACAGACCCACTATAAGCAACTGATCAGCGTACATATAGTGGTTGATCTTAAAAAGTGCACCAATAATAACGACTGAAGCTCCCCACCCATACAGCTTTGACATAAAATTTTTGTATCCTTTGCTGCCAACAAAACTTGTTAATCCCATGATTTAATAATTTATTGTAGATTAGTG
>CAIXAQ010000650.1 GCA_903917425.1 uncultured Bacteroidales bacterium | reverse complement strand
TTCAATATCAGCACTGAAGCTATCCTGAAAGCGATTACTCCGCGCACAAAAGCAATTGTCCCTGTTCATCTTTTTGGACAGACTGCCGATATGGATGCCATTATGGATATCGCCAAACATCATAATTTGTTTGTTATCGAGGATGCCTGCCAGTCCATTGGTTCTGATTATCTGAATTCTGATAATGTCTGGAAAAAATCAGGAACTATAGGGCATGTGGGTTGCACATCATTTTTCCCGTCAAAAAACCTGGGGTGTTATGGCGACGGCGGGGCTATATTTACCAATGACGATTCACTTGCCATTAAAATCCGCTCCATTGTAAATCACGGCATGACGGTCCGGTACTATCATGATGAAATTGGCGTAAACAGCCGTCTGGACAGCATACAGGCTGCCGTGTTAAAAGTCAAACTCCGCTACCTCGACCAGTATGCCAAAGCACGCCAACAGGTAGCAGCATTTTACGATAAAGCTTTCGGGAATCAACCTGAAATAATTATTCCGGCACATTTTAGCCGTTCAACGCATGTTTTTCATCAATATACCTTGCTGATCAAAGGCGGTAATCGGGGAAAACTTCAGGAATACCTCGCATCGAAAGACATTCCTGCAATGATTTATTATCCTGTCCCAATTCACCTGCAAAAAGCCTATCTGGATTCTCGTTACAACGAAGGCGATTTCCCGGTAACCGAGCAACTGATAAATACAGTAATCTCTTTGCCCATGCATACCGAAATGGACGAAGAACAACTATCATATATTACTTCATCTGTACTCAGTTTTTTCAAACATTAATATCACCACCAGCCTGACAGTCTAACAACCTGACAGTCTAACAACCTAACAGCCTAAATTATGACCGAAAAAGGATATTTTGCACATTCCACCGCCATTATTGATGAAGGATGCACCATAGGCGCTGGAACACGGATCTGGCATTTTTCGCACATCATGCCGGGTTGTATTATCGGCGACGGTTGCAATATCGGGCAAAATGTGGTAGTGTCGCCCGACGTAGTGCTCGGGAAAAATGTTAAAATCCAGAATAACGTATCAATCTACACAGGCGTTGTGTGCGAAGACGATGTTTTTCTGGGTCCTTCGATGGTGTTTACCAACGTAGTAAATCCGCGCAGTGCGGTAAACCGCAAGAATGAATACGCCCGCACATTCGTTCGCAAAGGTGCAACTATTGGGGCAAATGCTACTATCGTGTGTGGTATCGAGTTAGGCGAATTCTCTTTTATCGGCGCCGGGGCCGTGGTTACAAAGTCAGTGCCTGCCTATGCTTTGGTACTTGGAAATCCTGCCCGTCAAACCGGGTGGATGAGTGAATATGGTCATAAACTTAAATTTGATGCCGAGGGGAAAGCTATATGTCCCGAAAGTAAAGTTACTTACCAACTTAAGGATGGCGTGGTGAATAAATCATGTTAATCGATTTATAATCAAATGCTTGATTGTTTTCTGAAATTATAAAATCCAGTTTAAATAGTTCTCCGGATTTACTATATCAAAAGACGCTTCCGGATATGCACCTTTCCAGGCAGCTGGTATTTTGAACTTTTTATATTTCCATTTCATTTCAAAAGCTTTTAGCGTATCTGCATTCGCTTCAATAAAATCGATTTCCTGTCCGTCGTATGTGCGCCAGAAATAAAAATAGGTAAGTTCCGATTTATATGCTTTTTTCTTTAGCCGTTCTGCAACGAGGTAGTTTTCCCACAATAAGCCTGTATCCTGCCTGATAGACAAGGGATTGAAATTTCCGATCAGCGCATTTCGGATTCCATTGTCGTAGAAATACCATTTTGAACTTTTGCTGATTTCCTTTCTTAAATTCTTAGAATACCCTCCTAAACGATGGATTACAAATACTTTGGTAAGTAAATTCAGGTATTTTTCTATCGTATTTTTACTCAACCCCAATTGTGATCCTAATTCTGTTAACGATACTTCATTCCCCACCTGATATGCAAGTAAAGTCAATAAATCGCGGAGTTTATTTGCATTGCGTAATCCTTCCAGGCTCAATAAATCCTTTAATAAATACGCAGAAACCAAATCTAACAGGTATTCTTTACGCTGGTTATTGTCTGCCATCGAAATCACTTCCGGAAATGATCCGTAAATAAGTCGCGCCTCCAGATTTTGACGGGTTTGCAATCTATTTTCCGTAATCGAAAGTTCAGATTGACTGATTGGCAGTAGGTTGAACGAATAACTTCGTCCTGTAAGCGGTTCGCCTGTTTTGTTCAGTAAATCGAACGACGATGACCCACTTCCGATCACCCTTATCCCGGCAACTTCATCTACAATAAGTTTTAATACTTTACCGATATCAGGAATTGCTTGTGCTTCATCTATTACCAGTAAATCAATATTATTCAGTAGATTGCGATAATTGGAAATGCTTCTTTCTGATAATAAAGCTAATGTATTGGCATCTTCACCATTCAGAATAAGGGTTCTACCGTTAAATTTTTTGAGAATTTCTTCAATAAGTACCGTTTTGCCGACACGACGTGGCCCAAAAAGCAAAATTGCTTTTCCGGGTATTAATTTTGCTTCAATTTTTGCCTGTAATTCTCTTTCTATTATCATGTTGAAAGAATTTTAATAGTACAAAGTTAGATGATATTTTGATGATACAATCATATTTGTGTTAATACAGTCAGTATAATGACTGAATTACTATTAATACGGTCATTACAATGACTTAATTAATAGTATTATGGCTAATAGAACAACCGAAAAGATTATTTACAATCGGAAAAGCTGAAGAAATACATGGAAATAATTGCAGTATAATTCCATCAGCATCTTGCTGATTTCCTCTTTTTCCCGAGCAGATTCCGTTTATGCATCTTTTTGATATATTCAGTGGCATCAGGCACCTTACATGCCGTACCGCCCATATCTACCTGTAGTTTTCCCAAAGTTGAAGCAATTTGAATGGCATCCGCTGACAAATGAGTGCAATAACCACCCACCGTGATCACGAAATTATTCATGGTATGGCGAACGCGATTTTTCTCTGTATGGATTGTTTTTGAAACTCTCTCCAACAACCCTGTAAACAATTCTTTATCAATATCCGGATCGTTACTGATAGCCGCAATGCTTGCCAAAGTAGCCCATCCTGAGGAAGCAATGTTTTCTTTTCCGGAATCAATCCACTGCAAAGCAAGTTCCAAACCATAGGGACTTTCGGATGCCACCCAGGCCACTGTAAACTCGCTCAGCATATACCAATAAGCTTTATCAGCCCAGTCGTTTAGATCTTCCCTGGTCATTCTTCCGGGGTCAGCAATCAGTCCGGCAAGGTACATGGCATCGGAATTCCCGGTATTGTACAACCCGAGCGAAAGAGAGTAATCTGTCTTTGTTTTTTTTACAATTTTCTTCAGGTCTTCTATTTTCACTCCGAAAAAAGGTTCTCTTGCGCCATGTTTCATCAAAACCTTCTTTGTACTTTCATTTCCCATTTGCTGCAGTTGCTGCATAATTTCGTCCCGGGTCATATCATGAATTATTTGATTGATAAAAAACATTTCAAAAAAGTTAAAGTTCAAAAAAAACACCCTGTTACTTTGCGGGAAACAGGGTGATTTAAAAAGAAAGAAATTTATTTAAAATCCTGCAGTTTCCACTTCAGGAGCAATTTTTTTCACCAATCCCTGCAACACGCTGCCAGGGCCTAACTCAGTAAAAACAGTTCCACCATCGGCAACCATATTTTGTACAATCTGCGTCCAACGTACAGGTGATGTCAACTGAGCCACAAGGTTAGCTTTTATTTCTCCCGGTGTTGAATACGGTTTTGCATCCACATTCTGATAAACCGGGCAAACCGGTGTGGCGAAAGTTGTGGCCTCGATAGCAGCAGCCAACTCAACACGGGCAGGTTCCATGAGTGGTGAATGGAAGGCACCGCCGACTTTCAGTGGTAAAGCCCGTTTGGCACCTGCAGCTTTCAGCCTTTCGCAGGCAATTTCAATTCCTTTCACCGATCCGGAAATAACCAACTGACCAGGGCTATTATAATTAGCAGGAACTACAATTTCATCGATTCCGGCTAAAACTTCCTCGGTGGTTCCATCATCAAGACCAAGAATGGCAGCCATGGTGCTGGGTTCGGCTTCACAGGCTTTCTGCATGGCCATGGCACGTGCGTAAACCAGGCGGAGACCGTCATCGAATAACAATGCTTTGTTGGCAACCAATGCCGAAAATTCACCAAGCGAATGACCTGCAACCATTTCAGGTTTAAAATCCGGTAATGTTGCGGCCAGGATTACTGAATGCAGGAAAATAGCAGGTTGGGTAACACGCGTCTGCCGCAAATCCTCATCCGTACCTTCGAACATGAGATCCGTGATCCGGAAACCGAGAATATCGTTGGCTTTTTCGAACATCTCCTTAGCCAGTGGGTGATTATCATATAAATCCTTACCCATTCCTACAAATTGTGCTCCCTGTCCGGGAAATACATATGCTTTCATATAATTATATTTTCTGATTTAAGGTGCAAAAGTAATCATTCTGTTACTAAACGCCATAGCAAGCATGCCGCTAAATTAAAAAAGGCCGGCTTGGCCGACCTGAAAGATAATAATTGCTTTATTAATTCCTTCGGCCGAGGAAACGCAACAGGAAGAGAAACAGATTGATAAAATCCAGGTAAAGTGACAATGCTCCCATAATGGTATATTTGCGCGTGGATTCCTCACCGGCTGTCATTTCAGCGCCTATTTTCTTAAGTTTCTGAACATCATAAGCCGTAAGTCCGGTGAATACAAGGACACCAATAAAACTGATCAGGTATTGCATAGAATCACTTTTAAGGAAAAAATTTATCACTGTCGCAATAATAATTCCTACAAGTGCCATCATGAGTATGCTTCCAAATTTTGTAAGATCGGTTTTGGTTGTATAACCGGCAACGGCCATAACGCCAAATGTAAGCGAGGTCACTCCGAATGTAGTGGCAATGGACCCCATGGTGTAAACAAGGAAAATAAAACTGAGGCTTAAACCTACAAGCACCGAATAAACCACAAACAATAAGGTCAGCGTCATGGCACTGAGTTTCTGAAACCGGAACGACATCAGCAGGACAAATCCAATCGGCGCAAGCATTACTATCCAGCCGAAAACAGAAAGCCCTGTTTCGGTTATCATAAGTTGCATGATTTCAGGACTTAACGAAACATAATAGGAAATTCCTGCGGTTATTGCCAGGGCAATAAACATCCATGTAAATACGCCGGCCATAAAGGAGCGCACTGTACTATCATCCTGAACCTGAATGTCGGAGATTGTGTTGTATTGATCTTGATTGAACATTTGCTAAAAGGTATTTAAGTTATACACGACAAAATTAAACATTCTTTGAGAAATGTGCCTGAAATTAGCTTGTTTTAACATTTTCATATTTAACCATGCGAAGTCGACTATGTCAGGTCAATTGTTCGTGGGATTATAAAAGCAAAAACCAATTAAACCGTCAATGTAACCTGCTGCCGATCAGATGAATAAATTCAGCCCTGGTTTTATCCACAAGGAATGCACCCGTAAAATCAGATGTTGTTGTTACCGAATTCTGTTTCTGAATGCCGCGCATACTCATGCACATATGCTGTGCTTCGATAACAACGGCAACTCCCAGAGGTTTCATAGTATTGTTGATAGCATCCTTTATCTGGGTTGTAAGACGTTCCTGCACCTGCAAACGGCGTGCAAAAGCATCAACCACCCTTGGAATTTTACTTAATCCTACAATTCGTCCATTAGGAATATAGGCCACATGTGCTTTCCCGAAAAACGGGATCATATGGTGCTCGCACATCGAATACAATTCAATGTCCTTTACTATTACCATCTGTTTGTAATCCTCGTTGAACATGGCCGAACGAAGCATCTCTTCCGGATCCAGATCGTAGCCGTGAGTGAGAAACTGCATGGCTTTTGCAACGCGTTCTGGTGTTTTTTCCAGGCCTTCGCGCGAAGGATTTTCGCCTATAAGCCTGAGTATCTCGCGATAGTGAAAAGCAAGATCCTTAATGGTACTCATGTTGTAAATATCGCGCTTCTCGTATCCGTCTTTTAGTTCGTAATCATCCATGTTGTTTTCAATCATCATGGGTTTTAATATATCGCTGTGCATAGGATGTTTAGGTTAAAGTTATGAGCTATGAGTTATAAGTTATGAATGATGGGTTATGTTTGATTAGTTATTATTATCCATAGTATTCAACAAAGTTGTTTTCGGTTTCACACAGTTTAATGTTATGCAATTTTGCACCCAACTGTGAGATGGGATCCATGAGTTCATTCCATATACCTATTGCCAGATTTTCGGTCGAGGCTAACAGACCTGCCATAAAAGATACCTCGAGGTTGATGTTACGGTGGTCAAGTCTTTCGATCACATGATGATTAATCAACGCACTCAAATCTTTCAGGTTAACCAAAAAACCCGTATCAGGATTAACTTCGCCTTTAACAGTCACAAACAGGGTATAATTATGACCATGCCAGTTCGGGTTTGAGCACTTGCCAAAAACATCCAGGTTCTGTTCATCAGTATATTCGGGTTTAAATAACCTGTGGGCTGCATTAAAGTGTTCGCGACGGGTAATAAAGATCATTGAGGTGCTGATTTTAGACTGTAAAAGTACAATAATGAATTAATACAGACTAAACACCCTAAAGTTAAAAGTGTTTAATAAAAATAATAATAAATTAAACAAACTTGTAGAAAAGCAAGTTAGCTGTTATAGAACAACAATCCACTTCATGTTTACAACAAGCTGATTGTCAGTGATCAGAAATATCGTTTATATTTTCCAATGTTCTGTTAATATGCATTTTCAAACATCACAATTTTATTGGGAGGAAATAGTTCAGAATACTTAACCTGTAAGAGGTACTTATTTCCCATCTGACTTCTGCAATTTAAGAAGCCAGATAATTTCGAAAGCGAGATACAAAATGTAAAATACGAGTAATGTTACCGAGAAACGGATCGCATCAGCCTGGAATTTAAACGAATAGGCCGCAATAATTATTATGAGGATAAAAATTTTAACCATGCTGGCTATCATAAAAGTATTGGAAAACCGGCTGTACTTTTTTTCGCTGGCACTAAACAAAAGACTTACCAGGGTTAGTGTTATTCCAGCAAAAAGCAACAACAACAAAGGCCAGAATTTGGTAAGCAGGCCGGCTGAAAAAAGCATGACAGTAAATCCTGCCGAAGCAAGTATGGCAGTATAAATGGTGAGGCTGCGAATAAAGCGGTTCAGTAATTCCTTCATACTTAGCTGGTTCAGTCTGATTATTATTTATCAATAAATTGAGCAAAGCGTTTATGCCAAAATATTGATTATTAAATCGTTATTTGTTATTTTTCAGCAAATCCTTAATGGCTGTATAAATAGCCGCCGCTACAGATAAGATTGCCAACAGAACGGTAAAAACAGGGAAACCTATTTTTAGCCATTGATCGAGTTTAACGCCGCCGAAAATGCCCAAACCAATAATGGCGAACATCTGGAATGCTAAACCCGAATAACGGGCATAGCTTTCGAGTGGAGGTCTTTTACTTTCTCCCTCCTTCGGATGTTTGGTCAGATTTTCCATTAATGCCTTCCTGGTTCCCCATTTTACAGGCACCGGTGAACACTGCACCGGGTTCAATTGCCAGCTTATTCGTAAAAATATCGCCGCTCACCGTAGCACTTGCTTTGAGGCTGAGCAACTCCGTAACTTTGATATGAGCTTTCACATCACCCGAAATATCAGCATTCTGGCAACTGATTTCGCCCTCAACTTTGCCTGTCGATCCGACTACGACCTTGCCGGTAGCCACAATGGTGCCTTTGATAAACCCGTCGATGCGCAGGTCGCCGTTGGTTTTATGTTTCCGTTAATTTCAGTGCCGTTACCAATAATATTTACAGAGGGTGTTTCGGTAGGTAGTATTTTTGACATACGATTCGATTTTATTTTACTGAAAACAAAAATAGTGCATTATTTAATTAATGCACTATTTATTGGAGAAAAAGAAAATTATATTGTACACTGTATACAAGGCAGCGAACTAATACTATTATTGAATCAGGTAGTTTTTTTTGAAGAAATTCAAATAGCCGTTGTATTTCTTCTCGCGGTAAAATACCGGGTAATTATCCATCGAGATCACCATTTGCTTAAATGAGCTTTTATTGAGCTGGGTAGTAACATACTCATTCTGACTGATAGTATGATAAAAATCCATGGCCGCCTGGCTATTGCGGAAACTGCTGATTGATATCATCTGCCATCCGCCATCCAGCACAATAGCGTTTACCGAAAGATTTGCATTGTTGAAATTCTTCGAAATAAAGTCAGAAATCCGCACTTTAGTAGCATTCACATTTACAGTGTTTCCGTCAACCAACATAAGGTAGAAATGGCTTTGATTCGGGTCGATTTTGTAGATATCAGGCACAACGGTGTCATTACTTTGCGCAAAAGGATCATTGGATGGTTTGCTCCCCGGAATTGAAGGATCGGGGGTTTGTGTGCCGCCTAAGGCCGTATTCGTTTGTGGCACAACCGGTTTGGACTTATCGTATTTCAGAAGCATCTCCTTCGCCAAAGGAGTGACCGGATGATTCGGATTGCTTAACACAAGCTTGTTTAAAGCAACTACCATGGTATCGACGCTTGTTATTTTGCCTAACGATACTGCCCTGAGGTACTCGAAACGGGGAATCAGGTCTTTATCTTTATAATCGGCAATGGCCTGGTTACTGTACAATAAAACCATACGGTATTGTCCGCGCTTGAATGCCTGGTAGGTTTCTTCGTAAAGTGATGACACACGGTTTTTCCGGGCAAGTACTTCTTTGTTGTATTCCGGATCCCTGATAAGTTGTGCATAATCCGATTCACCGTATTGGCCGAGGATGATATCGCTGTATTTTTTTGCCAGTTCTTCATCCGGAATTTGCTTGCCGATAAGGTAAAGTTGAAAATAGATGCGGATATTTTCCTTCATTTCAGGGAAACGGGTAACCAGTTCTTCGAACGATTTTACCGAGTTCGGCATATCTTTAAGGTCGTCCTTGTATATGTAGCCCATATTGAGCAAAGCGTCGGCAATCAGTTTGTTGGAAGCTTCGAGAGCTTCGGGCGTTGTAGGCAATTGAGCTATATAGGTTTGCGGATTTTTAAGGTCATTTAATTTAGGTTTGCCTCCGGGTGATGATGCAGGGCTTAACGAATCGCCGGGAAGAGCAGAGACTGCCGGGTTGTCCTCAACTTGAACTACAGCGCGTTTATTGGAGAGTCTCCAGTTGTCCTCCAGTTTTCGGCGTCCCCATTTGCGCAGGAACTCCGTGTAACCAAAACTTATGGTCGAAGGGTTATAGAAGTACCAGCCGCCCCCGCCAATGTTTGCCATATTCTCGTTACGCATATTCGGGGTGTTTGCCAGAATATTCTGTTCGTTGGCTAATTGTTCCTCTATTTCTTTTTGCTTTTCTTCTTCTTCAATAACCTTGGCGATGATTTTATTCAGGACTGCTGCCAGCTCAGCTTGCGACATGTGAGCCAGTTTCTGTAAGCTGTCTTCATATTGAACGACCCGCAGATTTTTTACTAATTCAGTAAGTGTGAGTGTTTTGGTTTCTATTTCATTATAATTCGGATGATCGAGAGGAAGGGTTTGTATGGTTGTGTCGTAATAGGGAGCTGCCATTTCGTAGTTCTGCTGTTTGAAAAACAAGTCGGCAAGTTGAAGCGAGGATGTTGATTTTTGGTAGTTATTCTTGGTACTTGTTGATACCGAAAGTACAAGGTAATGAATTACAAGGGTATCGTTA
>CAIXAQ010000649.1 GCA_903917425.1 uncultured Bacteroidales bacterium | reverse complement strand
TGACAGCTGAATTAATTCGCTCAGGACTTAACGCCAAAATTAAGGCGAAACCTCAAACGAAAGTTGATGTTATTACCCTGACAAAATACTTTGATATTTTTATTGATGAAATACGAAATAAGATAAATCGGCGAACAGGAAGCCCAATATCGAAAACGTCAATTGAAAAGTACACTGCCATCAAACAAAATTTTATTGCTTTTTGCAAAAAAGAGGGGCGGGATTTTGATTTTAGAGATATCGACAGCACCTTTTACAACAAATTTATTTCGTTTCTAATTAATGATAAGAAATACAGTGTTAACACTTATGGCAGGGCAATTATTTACTTAAAAACAATACTTTATGATGCTGCGAACAAGGGAGTTAATAAGAATTTTGTTTTTATAAAATCTATTCAGGGTGTAACAGAGAAAGCAGATAGCGTATATTTAACAGAAAGTGAACTACAACAAATATACGAACTTGATTTGAAAGAGCAACCCTATCTTGAGCGCGTCCGGGATATGTTCCTGGTTGGATGCTGGACAGGCTTAAGGTTTTCAGACTTTAGCGAAATTAAGGCAGAAGATGTAAGGGAAAACAGAATAAGGGTATTAACCATTAAAACAAAACAACGAGTAAGCGTTCCTACTAATCCAGTGGTAAAATCTATTTTGTTAAAATACGATTACGAATTACCCAAACCGATAAGTAACAGTAAATTTAATGAATACATAAAAGTTGTTGTTGAAAAAGCTGAGATAAAAGATTCGTTTGTCAAACGGATAACAAGGCAAGGTGAAACGCAAAGAATAAGTAAGGCAAAGTTTGAATTTGTAGGCACACATACCGCCAGAAGAAGTTTTGCAACAAATATGTTTCTTCGAGGTGTACCTCCCTCAATTATCATGGGTATTACCGGACATTCGACCGAAAAAGATTTTTTCAAATACATAAAAGTTGACGAGGAACAAAAAGCCGACATGTTTGAAAAGTTTGTTAATTGGAATCCAAAGCAATAAGAAAACTGAAAGAAACGAATTGATGGAATGCAAAAATATTGCATCAGTTAAAATCCGTTTAGGCTTGTGTTCACCATAAGTAACTCGTCTAAAATTTTTCATTTATTTTTTTTAATATATAGATATTCAGATAATTAAACAGGCTGTTTTATTTCTATTTATCAGATATTCATGTATTTACGAAAATTTATTTTTGTAATTTACTCAGCTCTACTCTTACTTAGTTTTGCTGAAAATTAGTTAACAGCAATATAAGCAATCAAACCAAAAATTTGTTTTTCGAAGATTTTTTCAGCAGTCAGGCAAAGAGTGTTATTTCGCCATCCTTATTTAGATTGTTTCTACATAAGAGATATAGCAACCAGCCGGATTTCTCCGGTTGGTGGTTTTCGGGGTTTGTTAGATTATTGCATCTATTAAGCTTTTCAGGTTTGGCCATTTTGGAATTAACGCGTTTATAAAAATATCCCTGCCAAAATTATCCGCTGATAAATTGCCATTTGCACAGCGTTTAATAAAAAAGCCTTTGTACATGAGCGGATGTACTTCTTTTTTTTTGTAGCCGTTTGGATGTTTTTTGCAGTTCATACTATTAAATATTAGAAGTTGCTAATTCATTAAATTGCCTTGGTCCTCTGCGGTTAATTTGTTTCGGGAAGGCTTCCGACATATACATAAATATTTTACTGCTTCCCACTACTCCGAAATTTCGGCACGTTTGAAATGCTGTATGGTTCCTATAAAATTTCTCGAATGAGTTTATATATAATTCTTGCCAGCCATCAAAAACTCTTTCTCCCATGATTCCAGGATCCACCCGGTCTTTTCCATTAATACGGGTATAACCGTATAAAACTAAAAGCCTGTTTAATTCTATTGTAACAGCACTGTAAATTGTTTGTCCTTCTTTTTTTGTATAAAGTGCAATATAAATAGACTGGTTCACGTCCTCGCGCGGGATGAATAGGATTTTTTTTTGCCAGCGTTTGTAACAATTAAAAAGATACTCAATTAAATTTTTGTCTATCCCATCTGATAACTGCCAATTTTTGTACAGTTCAAAACCGGATACTTTTTTTTCCTGAAATATTGATTCGCTTATCATTTTTTTGGTGCCGGTATTTCTGCAGGTGGCTGCCTGTTTTAGAATTTGTATATGTAAATATAAACATTAAATAACTGATAAACAAGTATATAGATAATTTTATTCGCTATTTTAACAAAAATAAATGCATATATACGGTTGCAAAAAATAAATAATATCAGCATATTATTTATTTTTTGCAACCGATTTTTTCACTTGGTTTCTCCTGGTGATTGGCTTTTTATGTCCCTTGCATTTTTTTTCAAATGTGAGGGATTATGTTTTGTAATTTAAAAAAATGTATTTTGTTTTATTCCAGCTAATTACATCCAATTAATTTCAATTTGATGTAATTAACTGAGCTTTGACCGTGTGCCCGCCCTACCCAAAAAAGCGAAAAACAAGCGAAAAAACAGGATATATGCCAGAGGTTGCTATATATAAACCATTCGATTCTGGTCAGGAATAGCGCACTATAAACCACTTTTACAGTATTGCAATACTTTGTGAGGGTAGCAAAACAGGCAGCCCCATAAAGCCCCGCACGGTCGGCCAATGCGGTAATTTTGACCAGTTTTTTAGGGTAGATTTCCCGAAATAAGGCAGCAAAAAGAGGGTAAAAACAGCAACCCGATAGAGGTCAGGATAAGGCGATATGAGGCACTTTTGCAAATGTGCAACCCTTTGCAAGGATAGCGCACAGGCAGCCACAGGCAGCCCCTCACGGTCGGCAGGAAGGCAGATTTTGACTGCCAAAAGGCAGTCCTAAGCAAGTGTGCAGCGAAGCGGAACACCTTTAGAAATAAGTCCTAAGCAAGGATAAAGTCCTATGAGGACAAGATTCAGAAAAGGATCTGAATTTGTTTTTGAGCGCAGTCAGCGCACAAAATAAGAATTCGGATTTCTGAATATTGTTTTTTTTGTCGCATAGTAAGTTTGCCTGGCTAAGATTGTGGTGAATTGGAAGAGGATGTGGAAGGAGGGGAGGGTGTGAAAATAAACGCAGCGTTACAAGCTCGAGAGAGTGGGGAGGGGACAACCCACTTTGCTTAGCCCGTGATATAGCCAGTGCTATTTCTCCAATCTTTAATATTCTATTTAGGAGCACGATATTCTATGCATGCTGTGCCTTCTGCTCTCGCAATCATCTTTTTCCCAATACG
>CAIXAQ010000648.1 GCA_903917425.1 uncultured Bacteroidales bacterium | reverse complement strand
TCATCCCATGCATAGCCAAAATCGCGGTTTATATCCACCCCGCTGCTGTTTTCGCGGGTCATGTAGTCGCGGCCGTAAGGATTCACACAGTAATAAAGCCAGATTTCGCGGGTATTGATAAGGTTGGTTATGTATGTATTATTTCCATAAGCAAGGCACAGATCGCGGGCAAACTTTATCATATTTTGCGAACCGCCAACCTCGTTTCCGTGAATGCCGCCATCGAACATGATTTCTGCTTCATTTTCGTCGACATTTACATTGTCGCTGATTTTAAGGGCAGCCAATTCCTTAAACTGTGGAGTATATCCAAATATCACCTTCTTGCAGATGGCAGGGAAATTGGCAGCCAGGCTGTCGGCGATATCCTTAATCTGTTCGAAAGTATAATACCCGGGAGGTACCATGGCGGCCCCGAAGCTGGCTGACCAGGCATTCAGATCGGCGATATGGACGGTATAATCCAAACCCGTGTTTTTAACCATCTCGAGTTCGGCAGGTGTGAGGTACATGCAGGCATGTGTGTTGTATATATCTCCTTTCAGATTCAATTTACCCAGTATTTCGGCCTGATGTGCCTCACTGAATTTTACAAATACCTCCATCTCGTTTTCGCGCCATGGCTTGTGTTGGCCAAAGGTTTGTTGGTTGATGAACAAACAGGCCAACAGAAATATAGTATATAGGTGTTGGGGACGGAACATAGGAATGGTGTTTTGGTGCAATTTTACTTTAACGCTTTGTGTAGTATAGGATTGCACAGTTAGAAAATCAGCAACCTACACTATACTTTCTTGTTGAGATGAACTTCGCAAACTACCATCATCGGTAAGGGCTACAGTGCAAAGGTGCTGGATTTACTATTTCTTGCCAAGTAATAAAAAACAACTTCTGCAGTTTTAGTGTCATTTGTCTTCTAAAGTATCATGAGAATGCATAATCTTATCTGCATAAGCTAAAAGTAAAGCAGAAATGATAAATACAATATGAATTCCAATTTGAAGTATACTATCCTGGAGTGGAATATTATGAATATCAATAAAAGTTTTTAAAAGATGTACTCCAGAAATGCTGACTAAAGAAATGATTAATTTTATTTTAAGTGAACTTGCATTTATTTTACGTAACCAATCTGGCCTGTCTTCATGACCATCAAAAGCAATCTTACTTACAAATGTTGTATATCCACCAATAAACACAACAACTAATAAGTTTATAACCATTGAAATATCAATTAAGCCTAAAACAGATAGCATAATCGAATTTTCATCCATCAAAAAGAAATCTTTAATCAGATGCCATAATTGTATCATAAATTTAATTGAGTAAAGCAATGATGCAACAATAAGGCCCAAATAAACAGGAAGTTGTATCCAGCGACTAAAAAAAATAAATCTCTCAAGGTAATTCTCGATAGTCTTCATGTTTCAAATTTTATGTTTCAAATCAGGTATTTGATCGTTTTGCAAAGTTTGAACCAACATGCAAATATCTGCATAATATTGATAGGAAGAAAGATTTTCGGTTTGTTGTGCCGGTGTTGAATTGCAACCCAACTATGTTTCATGCATTTGCAATCCATCTGACTCAAAAAAAATATTCCGGCCAGAGAGGTAATCTGCAAACATAACCGGGAAACAGCGCATCGCTTTATACTAAGATTTTTACCCTTATACGGTTAAAAAACGCTAATTTTACGCAGATTTGTGGTGGAGGCATCTTCAAATCTTTTCAAACACGTTTGGAAACAAACAAAGGCTTTATCTTAAATTACGACTTTGAAAGGTGTAGTAATAAAATCAACCGGAAGTTGGTACATAGTAATGACCAACGATAATAAGTTGTATAATTGCAGGCTGAAAGGACAGTTCCGTATTCATGGCATCCGCACGACCAATCCTGTAGCTGTGGGCGATCGTGTTGAGTTTATAAAGGAAGGTGAAGAAGGAAATGGTATGATTAAAGCAATTGAACCACGCTTTAATTATATAGTGCGCCGTTCGATTAACCTGTCAAAATCAGCGCATATTATCGCTGCCAATATCGACAGGTTGTATATTGTCGCAAGTATTATGCTCCCGCGTACGTCAACAGGTTTTATCGACAGGCTTCTGGTAACAGCAGAGGCATATCACATTCCGGCCGCATTGATATTTAATAAAATCGACATCTATACAAAAGAAGCAAACGAACGTTGCGACCAGCTTATGGAGTTGTACAGTTCACTAGGCTACCCATCATATGCGGTTTCTGCGCTGGAAGGAACTAATGTTGAAGCCCTTCGGCTGGTGCTTCGCGACAAAGTAAACTTATTTTCCGGCCATTCGGGTGTTGGAAAGTCTGCATTAATAAATACCCTGGATCCGAATCTGGCAATTAAAACGGGCGAAATATCATCCTACCATAATAAAGGTATGCATACTACCACCTTTGCCGAGATGCACCCACTTTCGTTTGGGGGATTCATGATAGATACACCTGGAATAAAAGAGTTTGGCCTGGTGCATTTCGAAAGCCAGGAGATCAGTGAGCGGTTTCCTGAATTTCGTGCCCTGCTTCCTGACTGCAAATACAAAAACTGCACGCATGTCCACGAGCCTTCATGTGCTGTAAAACAAGCGTTAGACCTGGGATTCGTTAATCCCGAAAGATACCACAACTACCTGGGACTGCTCAACGACGAGAGTCTTGATGCAGTTGATTATGTATGATATTACGCGGCATAAGCCGAAATAACAGAATTTTATAAATAATAAATATAAACTGATGAGAGTAGTACTTCAAAGAGTAACGTCATGTATTCTGAGCGTGGAAGAGCAGGAATACAGCCGTATTGGTTATGGATTTTTAATTCTCCTGGGAATTGATGAGGCCGATACAGCCGAAGATATGGAATGGCTTACCGCCAAAATTGCAGGGTTGCGTATTTTTGATGACGATCTGGGGAATATGAACCTGGATATACGGGATATAGGCGGCGAAGTAATGATTGTCAGCCAGTTCACGCTTCATGCGAGCTTACGTAAGGGCAACAGGCCCTCGTATATCAAAGCCGCTAAGCCTGATATTGCCAGGCCGTTATACGAAGATTTCATTCAATCGATCCAGGAGAAAACAGAATGCAATACGGTTACCGGACAGTTCGGTGCTCACATGGAATTAGCGTTGGTTAATGATGGTCCGGTTACTATTTTTATAGACTCGAAGAATAGGGAGTAGCTTTTGTAGCGAGGGGAGACAAGGTGAGGGATGATGGGGCGAGGGGCGACGGGGTGAGGAGCGACGGGATGAGGGGTGACTGGGTGAGGGGCGATGGGGTGAGGAGTATGAGGGGCGACAGGGCGAGGGGGTGAAGGGCCATTTCGCGATATAGCGGGAATAATATTGATATGTGATGGAAAAGAAAGTAGCAGGCTTCTGTTTACGTTCGGCTTTCAGCATTCGTCTGTGTATGGTGGTCTCATGCTTATCGGGTTTAACAAACAGCGAAAAACATAAGCTACCCGGAAAACCCTGTTACAATCTTAACGAAATTTATTAATGTGGTTATTTTTATAACTTCTTCCTGATTTTCCCCCGAGGTACTTATCACTCATAGGTAGTATAAAAACAATTGTTTTATTAGTACCTATTATTCATAGGTAGTGTAAATACAATAGTTTTATCATTACTTACCATTCACAGGTAGTATTAATACAGATGTTTTACGGGTACTTATCACTCATAGGCAGCAGCAATACAAATGTTTTACGGGTACCTATCACTTATAGGTAGTGGAAATACAAATGTTTTACGGGTACTTGTCATTCATAGGCAGTATAAATACATGTTTATTAAAGGTACTCACCCATGATGAGAACTATAATTATGAATATTTGAATCTTGCTGCTTTTCATAATCGGTTTCGTTATTCAATATCATCTGGATAAATATTCACGAGCCATAAACAGAAACTTTTACTATTACTTATTTTATTTAAAAAAAACTTGCATAACCGTCTGAATTAGGCGTACATTTACTCTGCTATTAAACTTTATTAAAAACTTTAAACTATACAAAATGAAACAACTTGAAGCATATGCCGCATTGCCCCTCGAAAACATAATGGTTGGCAGGGATCTGATACTCG
>CAIXAQ010000647.1 GCA_903917425.1 uncultured Bacteroidales bacterium | reverse complement strand
TTATTGTACCAGATGATACCGTTACAATTGCGTAGTTGTTGCCCCAGGGATATCTTCCTCTAACAAGACTACGCAGGGTATAGTAAGGTATGCCGTTATTTTCCGAATAGTTGCCTTCGTGATAGTGTCCCTGGAAAACACATTTTACCTTTCCGCTGTTTTCAAGAACGGCACGCACCTGTGCAGCGTTTTTTACCTGGTAAGGTTCGGCCCCGTCGAGCAACTGGTGAATGAAAATAATAACAGGCTCCTTCGATTCTTTCAAATCAGCTTCCAGCCACTTCATCTCCTTTTCAGGGATGTTGGGATCGCCCCAGTTGTAACGGCCATGGTCGAAATCCTGACCTGCTGAGTCATAATTGGCATCCAGTACCACGAAATGAAAACCTCCTGAATTGTAAGAGTAGTATGATTTTCTAGTGTCAATTCCGCTGTTTTCGCAGATAGAGAGAAACTGCTCTTTCGAAATGCAGTCTTCGTCGTGGTTGCCTAAAACGTGATATCGCGGGCCATTGAAACTACAGAATACCTCCTCAACCTGTTTCAGGAACTTAAGTGTTTTCTGTTCATCGGGAGGTTGGCTCATATCCTTGAAATCGCCCAGTTCAACCAGGAAATTGACCTTGTGCTCATTCATAATGGCTGTACATTCCTTTAACTTATCAAGTGATTGGGAATACCTGCGGGTCCCGCTTTTCGGTATTTCAGCGAAATGAATATCGGTCACTATTCCGAAGCTAACCTGCTGTGCGAAAGTATATCCCGAAGGAAAATACAGGAAAATCAGAAAGGAAATCCGGATGTATAGTTTTTTCATTTTGTAGACATTTGCAAATAAATAATTCCAAAAGAAAAAAAAGGAACACTGATTAGCGATTTACGAAGTTTGGCATAAGCTATTGGTATTCAGCATTCATCAAAAATAAAGAATCCTTGATTCTTGATCTTGAATTATTGTAAAACCAATCTCCAAAGTTCATCTAATTTTATTAAAAGAGACGGGTGGTACTGTTTATTTTAGCGCATTAAAATTGGCGGATGGTTTATTGTCCTGTGCCTGGCTTTCTTTTGCTTTTGCGGTCTCTAATCTCTCCGCCATCGTGGAAGTAGGTTCTTTGTCCTTTTGAGCCTTTTTTGCCTGGTGAAAACCTGATGTGTATGGAAGCTGAATAAACTGAGGTTTTTCTTCAAGCAATAGTCTGCCACCGGTGGGCTGTATTAATTGCTTGTCATTTTCACAGGGGTTTTTAATCTTCGGATTGATGGGATAGGCATTCATTAATTTGGAATCATAATGGTTGAGCATGGAGGTGATGCGGGATAATTCTGTTCCGGAATTGATCCATCGTTTGGCTTCACTGTCAGTAAGAATTACTGGCATGCGGGTATTGCCGATTTGGCGGAGTAAGCTGTTTGCGGTGATTGTTAAAATGCAGAAGGAGTTTTCGGGAAAACCTGTTTTGGGATTGAGCCAGGTATCCCATATTCCTGCCATGGCAAATGGGTTCTGGTGCTTGCGGAGGTATACCAGGTAGGGTTTTGAGAGACCAAGATTTGAAGGACCTTCGATGAAGGCTGAGGCAATGACAATGCAGCGCTGGGAACGAATGGGCTTGCGGAAAGCTTTTTTTAGAATAATTCCGGCAGCTCCGCGGAATGTGGGGTTGTCGTCTTTGTTGAAATCGCCTTCGGTGCGGGCGTTGATAAGATTCATCTCGGATTTAGCCCAGAAAGGGGTCAATCCGAATTTAAAGAGCTGGATTTGGTGAGGTTTTTCGTTGGTGATGACCGGTACAAACTGGCCGGGTGAGATATTGTAGTTATTCTCAACAATAACGGATTGAGGTGGAAGAGCGAATCTGGACACTATGTCTTCGGGAGTGGTAGAAAGGATGTAGCGGGATGGCATGATTAAAAATTAATCAGGAATTTGGCTACAAGATAAGCAAATAATTTGAAAATTTGAAAATGAGTTAATTTGAAAATTGGTAATGTGGTCTGGAGAAATGGAATATTTGCACAAAATGCATCAGGAAATATAATGTACACTCCTAGAGTAGTGCGCTAAACGGACGCTGGTTGGAAAATATCCCAAACGCAATGCAAAATTAAGTAACCAATCAAATTGCCGGTTATGGCCGAAGATTATTTCTTATTGACCTCAATACCGAAAGTAAATCCCGCATTCACCCGTTCGATCAATTCCGGTATAATATCCTGGTATTCTCCTACGATCCCAAAATCAGCATTATGGAAAATATGTGCTTTCGGGTTGTGGTCGATGGCGATAATTTTTTCAGATTCTTTCATTCCGGCAATATGCTGAATTGCCCCGGATATACCAATGGCAATGTAAACCTTCGGGCGAATGGTTTTACCGGTTTGCCCGACTTGCCTGGCATATTCGGCGACTCCTTCATCCACTACCGGGCGGCTCGATGTCCATTCGGCATTAACACCCTGGCTAACCAGGGCTTTCGCAAGTGCTTTTACCAGTCCTAAATTGTCAACGGTTGTTCCCCTACCGCCCGAAACTACTACGTCGGCTTCGAAAAGATTTTGTAACCCGCCTTCGCCTCTCACTGTTTCCAGGATTTTAACAACAAAATCTTTTTCTTCCAGAACGGGTTCGAAACTGCTTATAACACCTTTTCGTCCTGTAATTTGAGCAGGAACTTCAAACGTGCCGGCTCTTGCCGTTGATATCTGGGGACAAACAAAACCAAGAATAGTGGCGAGTTTGCTTTCGCCATACGTCGGACGCCGTGATTCGAGAATAGGTGTATAAATTACTTTTTCTTTTTTATCGATGTACTCGCCTATTTCAAGCCCGGTGCAGTCGGCAGTAACACCGCTATCGGTTTTCATGCCGATCCTGGGAGCTAACTCACGCCCGGAAGTAGTTGCGGCAAAAAGAGCAATTTCCGGTTTCCGTACCTTAATCACTTGTTCAAAAATGGATGAAAATGGCAGAACCAGGTATTCTTCAAGCTTATCATTTTCAACAAAAATAACCTCGTCCGAACCGTGTTCAATAAGCGTTTGA
>CAIXAQ010000646.1 GCA_903917425.1 uncultured Bacteroidales bacterium | reverse complement strand
TTGCTAAAATATATTCTGAAAATATAAAAAGTTGAATTTTGTTACTAATGGATAAAATAGGAAGCGTCTGTTCTTACGGCACTCATTTCACAAGTCCGATGCGAAGGTAAACCGTTCTTTTCAGCCTCCCGAAATCAGGTGCAATACCATCACATCATCACCTTCTTTTACCATTGCCGAATCGTAATCACCCTTTTTGACAAGCTGGTTGTTGACCTTAATGACCAACATTTTAAAAGTAAACTTCTTCAACTGCAACAATTCATTGATTGTAAGTTGTTCACCATCAAACGATTCTTCTTTATTATTGAGAATTATTTTCATTTTTACTAATTTCCTGTATGAATTTGGTCTTCGTTTATTCCAAGCAGGATTTCGAGGACTGCATTGGCTTGCATATTTGCAACCACTCCAACCCGGGGGGCTAAAGGAGGGCATTTTTCGGAAATGGCATTTATCTCGTCACCGCAAATGATAAGTTTGTCCGACTGCCGCGATTTTAACAGGTTATTGCCACCCCAACCCGCCATACCTACGCCCATCACCAGGTATTTTTCCGGCAGGTAGTTATGAACGGCATCTAAGATCATAAATTTCATTTCCGGTTTATCAAATGCTTCCACAATCACATCGCATTTACTGTAAATTTCGATTACATCGCTCTGGCACAAGCGAATATCAAAAGTATTGACCCGTACATCGGGATTAATACGAAACAGGTTATGTTTGAGTGCAGCCACTTTCAACATGCCAATCTGGTCATAAAAATAGAATTGCCGGTTCAGGTTGCCTTCTTCCACCAGGTCGAAATCGGCTAAGACCAACCTGCCTATACCAACCCTTGCCAATGCAACTGCACAATTTGAACCTAATCCACCACAACCGGCAATGCCTACCGTTTTAGTCTTTAAAATCTTCCTAACCTCTTCAAAAGTCATAGCTACAAACTTATAGAAAAACTTAACATGTATGGTGTTTTTTGCGGAAAAACTATTTCAGTGGCTAAGCGGTTTTCCCAAAACAAAATTTCCTGGGTACCCGACAGAAGACCCGGCACCGTCAAAATATAAAGAAATCAATTACTTACTTCGAATGTGCTGCTTTCAGAAAACAGCTCTCCGTTTGCCGAGACCCACTCCAGTACCACAACATACTTACCTGGCATATCGGGAGCACAAAATGAAAAGTCAACGGTCCGATTAGCCCCTAATGAGATATCCGGCTTCCAGAGCAAGGTATTCGGAGCCTGTGGATAATTCGATTGAATGGGAGAAATTCTCTTATCACAATTGTTTTCAGTCAAAAAACGGTAATTGAGGAAAATACCGGTCGAAGGAAGATCAATTCCTGCAAAATCACCTTTTTTTGAGATTATACTTATAATTCCTCCATATGTCTGGTCTCCTTTAACATAGATTTCGTTCACAATTTCGATTCGCGAAACACTCTGAGGAGAGATTGCCAGGATTTTAGAAGGCTCGTCAACTGCCACCCAGTCAATTAAGACGAGAGGATCGTAAAAAGACAGATCACGCGAACCGATAACGCTGAAATAGGATTCATTTTTATGTTTTCGAACTTTGACCTGGCTTGGCAATTCGTTAAGATAATCTTCGAGTGTGGGAAGTTGTATGTACTGGTCGAGGTAAATGATGGCTGTGGGCTTGCCATAAAAAGCTTTTTCTTCCTTTTTTATTTTCAGGCTATCCAATGCTGATTCAGGCTTATAATGCGAGTTGATCTGAACATTCTGAGCCATGCTGAAAACCGTTTGCCTTTCCGTTTCCGACAAAGTAAATGCCGGTGCCGGTAAATTGTAAGGTGAGGTGCAAAAATCGTTATCTACCCTTATTTTTACATCCTTGAGCAATGGCAATCGTTCAGCACACAGGAATAAATCCCTGGTTCCGAAATAATTGGGCAGTGCAAACATAAACCGCCCGTTGCTATCGGTGCGCACAGCCATAAATTCACGCCCCTCGCCCATTATCGACAAATTCACTTTTTTGCTTTTTAAAGGGGCTTCCGGATCTCCATAACTTAGGCTGCCCAGAAGGGAAAGTCCCCGGTTTTCAGCGAAGTACATATTTCCCTTTTCGTGGCTTTGATTTTCTAATGGAGCAATCAATGGAACAGATTCAGCACTTTCGGGTACGACCGATAAGCATACACTTTTTATTTTCGCAGTTGCGCCATCGGTTCCCCGAACGGTAACGCGAATGCTGTCGCGGGAAGCATAAACAGCTTTATCGGCCGACACTGAGCATATTCCGGTTGTTACTTCAGATGAGCTTTTAGTAAATTGACTGCTGTCAGATTTCTGATCCTTATCCGAAGCCAGTACTTCAGCCCGGGAAGGATTTACAATCCGGATTTGCTGATATCCAAATACTTCCGGCCCATAATTACGCATCAGCAACGTATAAGCCCTTAAGTAATATGTTCCTGTGAGTATGTCAGGCGGTATATCAACACATCCGCTTACCGATGAATGGCTGACAGGGAATTTGTTGCTGCTAATTTTATTACCATCGGGAGTAACTATCTCGCAGTAAAGTATTTCGCTCTGTACCGGCCGGTTTACATCATCACCATCCCATAAAGATGCAAAAAAACGAACCTGCTCTCCCGTGATGTAGATAGAACGATCAGTGAATAGGATAACGTTTTCGCCAGGACCGGAGGCAGGAATAACAGCAAAAATTGTTCGCGGAAAAAGTACAACGGCAAGCAGCGATATATACAGAAGATTCTTCTTCATCGTAAGACATTTAAAACTGTAAAATTGATGAAATTCTTTCAATTAAAATTGGTTTAAAGTTGTTGTTACCGAAGAATTAAAAGAAAAATGAATTCTCATTTATCAATTTCGCTCTCTCCCGGTTAATCCCAAACTTATCGTGAAGGACAAATTTTGCCAAAGCTATTAATAGGGCCAGTATGCAGGTTTAATCGTATCTCCTCCATCCCTGCGGCAATCATAGCAATAAGGTTCAAGGATAATTATAAGATACCCGTATGGAGTTGCATACAAATAAACAGGGTAAGAAAGTGTTGATATTCCGACAAATGATTGTCTGGGTTTCTCAAATTCTATACCACAGCCGGGATTATATTCCAGGGGCAGATTTTCGACATTTTGCACAAAAATGCGTTTCGACGTTACTGTCGAAGCTCCGAAGAAGCCAAGAATTTGCTGATCAGGATTAGAAATATTATGCATGTTTCCTTTAACCGATAAAGGTTGTTTCTCATACAATCCACCTTGTTCGAAACTGTTAATGCGTATTTTCTCCCAATAGTCAAAAGCGGCTTCACTAAGCGCATACTGCCGTAAGAACAGGCTGTTTCCATATACGAGGCGGGGCGAGGAGAAATTATCAACAAAATGAAGCGGAAGCATATTGTATTTATTTTGTGCCAGGTTTTTCGTCGTCAGGGTAAAAACTTTTTTTACTATAACTGTTTTCCAGCAGATTTTTCGTGAAAGATCAGGTGGCACTATATGATGAACTTTGCCGTCGTAAATCCATTCAATCGGGTACACTGCCCTGAATTCATAGGTCTCAATTGCTTCCCACCTGAAATAACGGCTCGAAACATTTTCGGCATTCAGGTTAACATAAAACTGAATGCCTTTTGTAGATAAATACGGGTTAACTGAAGGCAGTGTATCAACAGTATAGTATATGGAATCTACAGCAGGACAATCATTTATCTCATCGAAATCAGAAACTATTTTTGTGCCGTCGGATGTCAGAATATCGACTTTAAACTTTGAACCCGGACTAAGTTCAATTTCAGGAATGACGGCTTCATAATTCCCATCATTTTTATCCAGGGTGTTATAGATGTTACCTTTGGCATCGAGAATTTTAACAATGCAACCGGTTACAGGGAAATACTTAGGACTGCTTACAGGCGAAGTGGTTGATATATTTACATTCTGAATTTGGTCTCCCCTGTTCACCTGCCCGGTAACGACAAACTTCACCTCGTCCTTACTTTCGATTACCGGTTCGTATGTTTTAATACAGGAGATCACCAGGGGTATCAGTATCCCAATTATACCAAAAATAGTATTCCGCTTCATAAGCCCTGGTTTTTCTTTTCAATCAACTATATCCGTTTGCCTTTCGAAAAATAAGAACAAAGTTACTATAATTGACGGGAAATAAATTTTAAATATTGTGGAGCAAATATAAAAATGAAATGTGGAAATAATGGACCCTTTTATCTCCCATACTTAGAACAAAATTATTAAAGTAAAATT
>CAIXAQ010000645.1 GCA_903917425.1 uncultured Bacteroidales bacterium | reverse complement strand
CCAGTCAGTGGCCAGCATAGGAAGTTATTCCCTGGATTTAACAACAGGTTTGTGGAAAAGCTCAGAGATATTGGATGAAATATTCGGTATTGGAGAAAATTTTAATCGTACACTCGATGGATGGACATCAATTGTGCATCCTGACTGGCGGGACAAATTATTTAACTTTTTAGAAAATGAAATTTCAAAAGCACAAAGGGAGTTTAGCCAGGAATATCAGATCATCAGGCAAAATGATCGAAATGTGCGTTGGGTTCATGGAATAGCGGGAATGGAATTTGACAAGTACAACCAGCCAACCAGAATAACCGGTACAATCAGTGATATTACCGAACGCATGCTGGTACAGGAAAAGATAAATTATCTGGCTGCTATAGTGCAATCATCGAATGATGCCATAATCGGCAAAGATTTAAACGGTACAATTATTAGTTGGAACTCAGGAGCAGCAGAACTTTTTGGATATCTGGAAAATGAGATACTGGGAGAATCGATTAAAAAAATTATACCGCATGACCACCTGGGCGAAGAAATACAAATTTTGAATAAAATTAAAAATGGTGAAAATTTACAAAACTTTGAAACTGTACGGGTTACAAAGACTGGCCAGCTTATTATGGTTTCGGTTACAGCTTCACCAATCATGGATGCATTAGGCCAAATAGTTGGAGTATCAATAGTTGTTCGTGATATTACTGAGCGTAAAAACCTGATGGAGAAATTAGAAGTTCAAAATACAGCACTGAACCTGAGAAATAACGAACTTAAAATAGCAAGAGATAAAGCTCAAGAAAGCGATCGTTTAAAATCGGCTTTCCTTGCCAACATCAGCCACGAAATCCGTACCCCTATGAACGGTATACTTGGCTTTGCCGAATTGCTGAAAACATCTGACCTAACCAGTGGTCAGCAGCATGAATATATTGATATCATCAAAAAAAGCGGCGATCGTATGCTTAATATCATCAATGATATTGTCGATATTTCCAAAATCGAAGCAGGCCTTATGCTGCTTAATATAACGGAGACAGATATTCATTTGCAAATTGAATTCACTTATTCGTTTTTAAAACTCCAGGCTGAAAGTAAAGGCATTCAGTTTTTATATAATAATGGATTGAAATCAAAAGAGTTTATTGTCAAAACCGATAGCGAAAAACTCTATGCTATTCTCATAAACCTTGTTAAAAATGCCATTAAATATACCGATAAAGGCTTAATAGAGTTTGGATATACTTTAAAACCAGCCAGCATGTCCTCAGGTTCCGATGTAGCAAAAAAAGAACTCGAATTTTATGTAAAAGACACTGGTATTGGCATTCCTCTTGGCAGGCAAACTGCTATATTTGACCGCTTTATCCAGGCTGATATTTCTGATACCAGGGCTTTCCAGGGTGCTGGTTTGGGTTTATCCATTTCCAGATCGTATGTCGAAATGCTGGGTGGAAAACTTTGGGTGGTCAGCGAAGTAGGTATGGGATCTGCATTCTATTTTACCATTCCTTATAATCCTGAAATTAAGAGCAGCACTGTAAATGTATCTCCGGTTCAGCTGGATGAAAACCCAGTAAAAAACCTGAAAATATTAATCGTAGATGATGATGAAACTTCGTTGAAGTTGCTTTCGCTAATCCTGAAAAAATACGCCAAGGAGATACTGTCTGCACAATCGGGATCCGAAGCTGTAGCAATTTGTCGGGCTAATACGGGTATAGACCTTGTTTTAATGGACATAAAAATGCCGGGAATGGACGGGTATGAAGCCACCAGGCTGATTCGCAACTTCAATAAAGATGTGGTTATAATTGCACAGACTGCTTTTGCCTTGCCCGACGAATGCGCAAAAGCAATAGATAGCGGATGCAATGATCATATATCTAAACCGCTGAATGTTGCAGTTTTAAAAGCACTGCTGGTAAAATATTTCAGCAATTGAAGTTGATCCCTTTTATGGTCAGTGATAACCATTCCTAAAAACATACTCTGACAAAAATATTATATTTTTGTTCGCTCTAAACAAACTCATTTATGAGCAATCAAAACAAAACCAGGGAAGAACTCATTTTTGAGTTGCAGCAATTGAAACAAAAGTACGATTCGCTCCTTCAATTGCATACCCCCGTAAGTAAAAAGTCCAAAAAGTCTGATAACACGCCCTTTAGTGAAAAGACAGATGCCTTGCTTATAAAACGCTCAGAATCAGCTTCGGATTTTTCGGAAGCCGATACTCTGAAACTCATTCATGAACTCGAAGTCCATCAGATTGAACTCAAACTTCAAAATGAAGAGTTATTCCTGGCAAACCAAAAAACCGTGTCGCTTGAAGATAAATTTGCTAAATTATACGCTTTTGCCCCCTCTGCTTATTATACGCTGGATGAGCATGGGAACATAATTGAAGCAAACCTAACCGGGAAAGACCTGCTTGTAAAAAAACGTTTGTCCATCATAAACAGATCATTCAGGAATTTTATTACCCCTGCAACAAAAACAATTTTTGATCAGTTTTTCCAACGGCTTTTTAAAACTAACAAAACAGAATCCTGCAATGTAACTCTATCAGCTTCCGATGGCAGGCAGGTCAGTGCGCTCCTTTCTGGAATTGTGAATGAACAACCCGGCCAGTGCTTGCTCGCAATTACAGATATATCTGAATTGGCCCTGGCAAATGAAAAGTTGCAGCAAAGTGAAGGACAGTACAAATCTCTGTTCGAAAACAACCATTCGGTCATACTGCTGATTAATCCGGAAACCGGTGAAATCAAAGACGCGAACAACGCTGCAATTAAATATTATGGCTGGTCATACGCCGAAATTTGTTCTAAAACGATTCCCGAAATAAACCTCCTTTCCGAAAAAGAATTGAAAACTGAAATGCAAAAAGCAAAGGAGGAAAAAAGGAAACAGTTTTACTTTAAGCACCGCTTGGCCAATGGCGAAGTTCGCCATGTAGAAGTGTACTCGGGACCAATTCATATCGGCAACACAACATTACTTTATTCGCTCGTGTACGATATTACCGATAGAAGAACAGTTGAGGAGAAACTTCAGGTAAGCGAAGGAAAATTTCGCAGTATTTTCGAAAACATGCTGGATTGTTATTATGAAGCTAACATTGACGGAATCTTGCTCGAAATAAGCCCTTCTATCGAACTGATCACTAAAGGACAATATAAACGCGATGAATTAATCGGACAGTCATTTGTTGAGCTTTACGCAGAAAAAGATGCAAGAACTGCCTTTTATGCTGAAATAAGCAGGAGTGGAAAAGTAACCGATTATGAATTGTTGTTGACAAACAGAGACGGCACCGTTTTACAATGTGCAATTTCTTCTGCAATCTATTATGATGATAAAGGGAATCCGGTAAAAATAAGCGGAATCCTGCGCGATATTT
>CAIXAQ010000644.1 GCA_903917425.1 uncultured Bacteroidales bacterium | reverse complement strand
CGAACCGGAACCGGAATTGACCTTTAACAGCGAGTCAAGTCCTGTTTCCGATCCGGTTTTCGATAACCAAACAGTTGAAGAAGAAACCTTTGAGCCTGTTGCCGAATATTCTGAGGAAGAAACTTTAATACAGCCAAGCTCCGAAAACGAGATTTCTTCGGTACATGCTGACCGTATTGCTGCCAGAATGGCCGACAAATTCAATACCGGCAATAAATCGCTGAGCGAAACCATAGCTTCTGCCCCGACACAGGGTACTATGGGTAGTCACTTATTTTATCACCCCCTTACTGATTTGTCGGCAGGGATTGGCCTAAACGACAAATTTCTATTTATTAGCGATCTGTTCGGGGACAATATTCAGCAGTACGAGGAAGCAATTACCCGGATCAATAAAGCTGTGAACCAGGATGAAGCAATGTGGATTTTACAGAAGTACCATGTGGCTGACTGGGATCAAAAGAAGGAAACAATTGCCCGCCTGAAGAGCTTTATTTTGAGAAGGTTTGTTTAAAGGGGTTGGGATCTGGGGTTTAGGATTTGGGGATGCCTAAAGGCAAATTTTATTGTTTCCGGCGTTTTTTTGCACCAAGCATCTGAACCTTGATTTCATTGATCCATTTTCAAATTTTCAAATTCTCAAATTGCCTCCTTTTCAAATTGCCTCCTTTTCAAATTTATTCCTGCCCGATTAATCCAAACCTAATGAAACTATATTTAGTTCCCACACCTATCGGCAACCTTGAGGATATTACACTGAGGGCGTTACGAATACTGAAAGAAGCAGATATTATCCTGGCCGAAGATACACGCACCTCGTCGAAATTGCTCAGGCATTACGATATTGATAAAAAGGTGCTGGCCCATCACCAGTTCAATGAACACAAAACGGCTGAAAACCTTGTCAGGCAGATTGCCCAGGGTACAACCATGGCACTGATATCGGATGCCGGTACTCCGGGCATTTCCGATCCGGGTTTTTTACTCACTCGGGCCTGCATTCAGGCTGGTATCCCTGTGGAATGCCTTCCGGGACCTACTGCTTTTGTACCTGCGCTGGTCAATTCCGGGCTGCCATGCGACCGTTTCCTGTTCGAAGGATTTTTGCCTCATAAAAAAGGCAGGCAAACACGGCTGAAAGAACTGGCCACTCAACCCTATACTTTCATACTATACGAATCTCCCTTCCGCCTGGTGAAAAGCCTGGTGCAACTTGCTGAATACCTGGGAGGCGCAAGGCAGGCATGCGTTTCGCGGGAGCTTACAAAAATATACGAGGAAAACCGCCGCGGAACTTTAACCGAACTGGCTCAATGGTATACGGCACATCCGCCTAAAGGCGAAATAGTCCTGATTGTGGCCGGCTCGTCGGGAAACAATACCGGCCTGGCTGATTATCCTGAAAATGATGAAATTGACGAAGAATGAAATTTTGCTACGAATATCCACGCCCGGCGGTTACTGCCGATATTGTAATATTAAAAACAACCAAAAATCAGCGATCTGTCCTTTTAATTGAACGGAAAAACCCGCCTTTCGAAGGCATGTGGGCTTTGCCCGGAGGATTTTTGGACCTGGACGAAACACTGGAACAAACTGCAATCCGCGAACTCAGGGAAGAAACCGGAATTTCGGGTGTTGAGCTGAAACAATTCCGTACGTTCAGCAAAGTAAACCGCGATCCGCGCCACCGAACCATTACCACTGTTTTTATAGGTCATGCCACTCATACCGCTGTTACTCCCATTGCCGGTGATGATGCAGCTAAGGTTCAGTGGTTTGATTTATCGGATTTGCCACCGCTGGCTTTTGATCATGGGGAAGTATTGGAGCTTGTAAAAGGAATAGCAGAAAGCTAATGGCACTTAAAGCAAGTTTTGGAAAATGACTGTAAAAACTCTTTTGTTTGTTGTTAGTGCTTTTGGTTCTACCGCGAATTGAATGGAATTGGTTTTAGAAGGTGAGAAGACCGAAGTCGGAAGACCGAAGTGACTGTGCAACTGATACCACATTCCTAATAGGATAGAAAACATCTCGGATAAAGTTAATTGTCAGCTAATCTGCTACTTGTAATGGAATAATATTTCTATGGGTAGCTTCCGACTCCTGTCTTCCGACTTCCGACAATATTTTTATCCACTAAATTACCCGTAGAACCGTGCTTTTAAATCTGCAAAAAAGAACATAAAACGACCTGCCTGGGAGAAACAATTTTCATAAAATGGAATAATTTCGTTATCAAAGGGTTTCCCAAACCACTAAACCCAAACGCCTAGCATGGACTAGCCAGAGACAAAAAGGAACACAGAACACATAACATTAAATTAAGAATGAAAAAGTAAAGGGGCTTGCAATACTTTTACATTTTGTGTTCTATGTTTAATGTTTTTAATTCCTTAATGAATATTATGCCTGAAAAAACATAAAATTAAAAGAAAATGCACTAATCCCTTCTATACGGATGCGCTTCTGTATTAAATATCACTTTGTGAAAATTCAGTTTATCCGATTCATCAAAAAGTAAAAAGGCATATTTCAGTGTCTCGGCAAAGAAAAAGCTTTCCATAGAATCTTGTTTTTCCTTGGTTTGCACGTCTTTCAGGGAGGCATAGGCTTCGTCGGTACGGCAAAATGTCACCAGGTTATCGAACATGTTTTTACCCATATCGAGGTAACGTTCATCCTGCGTATATTGATAAAGATAATAAGCACTCTCAAAATTTTCGGGCCTCAGGATATAGGATGCGTTTTCCACCTTCATAGTGCTGTAATTCAGCTGTTCAGGTTCGACGCCATTCAGCATCCACATACGGTAATTTGAATTTTGTAAAGCTGCAGCCCTTTCCAGGTCGTTGTTCATGGCCAGGGTAGCAGCAAAAAAGGCATCCAGTGAACCATAACTGGTTCCGGTACGCTTGCCCTTGTTCATATCAACCTGTCCATACCAGAGACCTTCGGGCGTTTTGTCGGCCAGGTATTTATTCACGGCATCGATTGTAGGCGTCCACATAGAACTTAACTGTTTGTCGTTGAACAGAATGGAGCCTTTCAGCATATACTCCAGGTACGAATCTATGCCTCCCGAAATATGACTTATGGGATTAGTCACCTTGCCAGTCTCAACATTGATTCCTTCAGCTGTCAGGTTCAGCGGCGAACGAAGTGCATACAATGCTGTCATGGCTTTCATTGCCGTTTGATAGTAAACAGGATTTCCGGTATGTTTACTTAAAGTTCCGTATTCGATCAGGTAGGTGCCAATTTCGGCGGGATTTGAAACAGGTCCTGATGTTGCGCCGGTTTTCAGGTTTACATAGCGGTAAGGCATGCCCGTCGGCGAATTGAAGGATTTCATCAATCGGTTGGCCAGGTCTTCGGCCAGCGAAAGGAAACGACGATCGCCATCGAGTTCAAAGGCAGAAAGAAGTCCACCCAAAACCCGGATCGAAACTTCGAAATTCTGCACATCCATATCCACATCAAAGTCGAGATTTTTAAAGATCAGTTCCCTGGCTTCACCGGCTTCTTCTGTCAGATCCATCAGGATCATCGTATCAAATGCATCCACCGGAGTCATCAGCAAGGATTTTTTATACCAATTGTGTGGCTTTTTACTAAGGGGTTGCAAAGCATCATAACCCCAGGCGTATGTTTTATATCCTTTCCAGGCATGTAAAAATTCGGCTCTCACCATGTCAGCCATCTCTTTCTTGTTCACAGTCTGGGATTTATCAGTTACTTCCATCGCGGTTTCAACACCCTGAGCGGAAGCTTTAAAGGTAAAAACCGAAAGCAGGATTACCAACACAGAAAAGCATTTAAAATTTTTCATATTAACGATTTTTTTGAAATGCGAAGATAGAAAGATATAAATGACTGCATATTGAATTGGATTAATTTTATAGCGGGTTTTATTGGAATACTCAGGATAACTCTTCACTTCATTTTTTAATGTTTCATTTGAATTTAATTCCTTGTAACTATTCAGCCTCTGATTAAATAAAGTTAAGTTGCATAAATGCCACAGATTCACAGATTTAATTAAATTTTTTCTAACTGCCAAAGGCAGTTAGAAAAAATGAATCAGTGAAATTATTGCATTCTTAAGCCTAATACTCATAGCTAATAATCTGTGAATCTGTGGCTTAAAAGGGGTGAATAGTTACAATTCCTTTATTTACTCTTCCAGGGCATAAGAAGAATTTGTGCGCCACCGCCGGTTTATTTGTTTCATTCCTAATTTTCTTTTGATGAATTCTATCTTTTCTTAGTATATTTGTTCCCTGAATCAAAACCAGCAAAATGTTTAGCCCCAATACACTTTTTAATAATAATAATCCGGTTCCGGATTAGGAAAGCTGTATTGTGTTTGAAAAATCATATGTAAGGCTTTCCGGATCGGGAGGCCTTTTTTAGTTTGTGTGTTTTAGATTGGTCATAAGTTTTATCCTAAAAAAGATTGTTATGTGTGGAATTGTAGGAGTTTTCGATTTAAAAACGGCATCACAGGATTTAAGAATGCAGGTCCTGGAGATGTCGAAGAAAATACGTCACCGCGGTCCGGACTGGTCGGGAATATATTGCGGCGAAAAAGCCATCCTTGCTCATGAAAGGCTTTCTATTGTTGATCCCCAATCGGGTGGACAGCCGTTGAAAAGCAAAGATGGAAAGCTGATTTTATCGGTAAACGGCGAGATATACAATCACCTGGATATCCGTAAAAACCTGGCACAAAACTACGAGTTCCTCACGCACTCCGATTGCGAGGTAATTCTTGCATTGTACCGCGAAAAAGGTGTCGGTTTCCTCGGGGAATTAAGTGGAATTTTTGCCTTTGCCTTGTACGATGCCGAAAACGATTGTTACCTGATTGCCCGCGATCACATGGGGATTATCCCATTATATATGGGTTGGGATAAATTAGGTAATTTTTACGTGGCATCGGAGCTAAAAGCCCTTGAAGGCAGCTGTAACCGGATTGAAGAGTTTTTACCAGGGCATTATCTTTACAGTAAAGACGGCGAAATGCGAAAGTGGTACACACGCGACTGGTCGGATTACCAGAATGTTAAAGATAACCACAGTAATATTCATGATCTGCGCACAGCCCTGGAAGAAGCCGTACACCGGCAGATGATGTCGGATGTTCCATACGGGGTTTTGCTTTCTGGTGGACTTGATTCGTCCATTATTTCGGCAATAGCTAAAAAATACGCGGCCCGTCGTGTGGAATCGCACGATTTGCAGGAAGCATGGTGGCCGCAACTCCACTCGTTTGCCGTCGGGTTAAAAGGTTCGCCCGACCTGGCTGCGGCCAGGCTGGTTGCGGTACATATAGGTTCGGTTCACCACGAAATTGAATTCACTATTCAGGAAGCTTTGGATGCTTTACGCGATGTGGTTTACCATTTGGAAACCTACGATGTGACCACGATCCGGGCTTCAACACCCATGTACCTCATGGCCAGGGTCATTAAATCGATGGGGATAAAAATGGTGCTTTCGGGCGAAGGTGCCGATGAGATATTCGGCGGATACCTGTATTTTCATAAAGCTCCCGATGCCGAAGCCTTTCACGAAGAAACAGTACGAAAATTGTCGAAGCTGCATTTATACGATTGCCTGAGAGCCAACAAATCACTGGCAGCCTGGGGTGTGGAAGGTCGTGTTCCATTTCTTGATAAGGAATTCATGGATGTGGCAATGCGGCTCAATCCCGCAGATAAAATGGCAAAAGACGGCAAAATGGAAAAATGGATCCTTCGCAAAGCCTTCGAAGATTATTTGCCCGAAAGCATCGCCTGGCGGCAGAAAGAG
Organism: uncultured Bacteroidales bacterium; assembly: GCA_903917425.1. Taxonomy (GTDB): domain Bacteria; phylum Bacteroidota; class Bacteroidia; order Bacteroidales; family UBA4417; genus UBA4417. Next base: position 3,354 of record CAIXAQ010000644.1, on the reverse strand, counting down.
CAGTTTTCGGATGGAGTCGGCTATAGCTGGATAGATACACTGAAAGCCCTCACGGCTTCAAAGGTAAGTGACGAACAACTGGCAAATGCGAAATACCGTTTCCCTATAAATCCGCCGAGGGTTAAAGAAGAGTACTATTACCGTTCGATTTTTACCGATCATTTTCCCTCGGATACCGCAGCCCAATGTGTGCCTTCGGTGCCTTCGGTGGCATGTAGTACGCCCGAAGCTTTGGCCTGGGATGCATCCTTCCGCAACCTGAATGATCCTTCAGGACGTGCCGTAAAAAATGTACATAACGAAGGGTACAAATAGCTTTGATGCATTACTTCGTCCGTAACTATTCAGTGCATTAAGTAAAAAGTGCCTGAAATGCATAACGTTTCCAAAGGGGCAGCTTTTGAAACTATTCCTTACATTTACGTGGTAAATAAAAATATGCAAAATCTTTTCAGGAAAAAGTCGGTTGATATAATCCTTTGCCATGCCGACGAAGGAAATCCTGATTTGATGAAACGGCGCCCGGGCGTTCGCGATTTAACGGCCATGGGAATTGCCGCCATTATTGGTGCAGGCATTTTCAGAATCATTGGCAATGCCGCAGCCATTGGTGGCCCGGCGGTTTCGGTTTTGTTTATTTTTACGGTTTTGGTGGATTTCGGATTTGTGATTGCGGATTTCGGATTTCGGATTGCGGATTTCGGATTGCGGATTTCGGATTGCGGATTGCGATTGTGGTTTTACGAATAACTATTTTCCATTTTCCATTTTCTATTAACGAATATCGATTAACGAATATCGATTAACGAATATCGATTAACGAATATCGATTAACCCAAAACTAAACTACGTAGCCAGCAAACTACACCCCCTGATATCACTGTTATCAAAACGGCCAAGCACTTCAAAACTACCATCCTCGGACACACGTCCCAGATCCTGGGTTGCAATAAAGGAACAGGAATGGATATTAGCCAGGTCTATAATATTTATGCCGCCGGTGCGGCCTGTTTCGAGGTAACTAAGCGGATCATTGGTATCGGCAATCCTGATTTTCATCCATGGCGGACAACGGAAAATCCCGCCACCAGCCGACCATGCCTGCGAAAGTAATTCGGTCATTCCGTACTCCGAATGAATTTTCTCCACACCAAAACCTTTGCACAACTTTTCGTGAAGTTCCATTCGGGTGATTTCTTCACGGCGCCCTTTCATTCCGCCTGTTTCAATAATAACGGCATCCGGAATTTTTACAGGCCATTTTTCAACCATGTCGAGCAGTGCAAAAGTTACTCCGATAAGCATTATTTTCAGTCCACAACGCTGTGCTTCAAGCAAATGATTCTGTAAGTTTTCCAATTCATTCAGGTAAAATCCGCCCATCTGCCTGTTTGAGTGCAGCAGTATTTTTTCGACCATATACACGAGCGACGAATTTTTTCGTTCGAGATACGATGGTAATAAGGCAAATATGGAATAGTCGGATAAATCGCCGTAAAAAAGCTCCAGTCCTTTAGTGAAACTTTGCTGGTATAAGCCGGCATCGGCCACATAATGCTTGCTGGTTTCCATCCCGGTGGTTCCGCTGCTTTCAAAAACAACCTCAGCCGGAAAATTTCCGGTACGTATTTCGTGTGTCTTAAAAAAACTTACCGGCAGAAATGGAATCTGCTCAAGGCTGTAAACCTTTTCCGCATGAATGCCTAGAGCATCAACAAATCTTTTATAAACACTGTTATTTGTGTATTGATACCGAAATAAATGCAGCGCAGTTTCGTTAAATTCGTTCAGGGTCTGCAAATTAAATAGGTTTCGTTTAAATTCTGTCAGATCCATAAGGGAAATTTTGTACTTTTATGCCTTGTTATGCTTACAATGAAATTATATACAAAGATATGCTTTATCCTTTTCATTCTGTTTGTTACAGCACTTGCAGGATGCGTTAAAGAAGAGCAATTCCCGGTAATACCTCACATCGAATACGTTGGATTTGCGACGGCAAAGGATATTACCGGAAAAGACTCGCTGGGAGCAGTTACCATTTCATATACCGATGGCGATGGCAATATTGGATTATTTTCGTGGGATACCATCGAACCTTATAAATATAATTATTATTTGAAATTTATGCAGTATGTTAACAATCAATTGGTTGAAGTTAAACCTGTAGATTCGAGCGTGACATTTAATTCAAGGATTCCGATTCTGACACCTGCAGGGCGCAATAAAAATATTAAAGGGGAAATTACCATGTCCATCGAACTGTATTTCGCCCGGCAAATCCTGGAAAGTGATACTATTGCTTTCGAGATCTACATTAAAGACAGAACCCTCTTTAAGAGCAATGTGCTTGAATCGCCCCTGTATATTATCAAAAAATAAGTTCTTCCAAAACCTTCACTTTCGGGCTGAAGCAAAGCAGTTTTTTCTTCAAAACATTCCTTTATAGATCATACAAGAATCTCAAATTCAGCAAATTAAATCTTACGGTAAACTGAGGGCTGTTATGAAAAAGAAAGGAAAAGGCGTACGAAGGATACTAAAAATAATCTTGCTTACAAATGGCGGCATTTTCCTGGTTTTAATACTATTAGCTTTAACAACACTTCCGTATTGGGCTTATTACGACCTGGGCACCTGCAACAGTAAAATCACAAAACCACCAGCAACCATTGTACTATTAAGCGGTACCGGGATTCCGAGTGAGGGCGGATTAATGCGTGCTTACATTACAGCCCGCCTGGCAAAGGCAAATCCGGATGCTGAGATCATGATTTCGATACCCGGCAACCTGACCGATAGCACTGAGGCTCCGCTACTGACAGCCAAAGAGCTGTTACTGAGAGGTATAAAAAAGGGCCGTCTACATTTTGAAAACCAGGGTCGCAACACCCGCGACCAGGCTCAGCGTTTAGCGGCAGGCAAAACTACAGCGCAATTAAGTTTGCCCATCACGCTTGTTACTTCTCCCGAACACATGAAACGAGCCGTGCTGACTTTCAGAAAATGCGGCTTTACCCTTGTAAGTGGCCGGGCTACTTTCGAAACCGCACTCGAAACGGATTTAACCTTCAAGGATAGCGACCTGAAAGGCAATAAGTACATTCCACCCATAGGCGATAATTTACAGGTCCGTTACCAGTTCTGGAACCAACTTAAATTCGAAGTGCTGGTTTTGCGCGAGTATTTTGGGCTGGCGTTTTATAAATTGAGAGGCTGGATATAAGCTGGCATTATCTTCCTTTACCTCCAAGTAACCTATCTGCAAGTCCTGCTTCTCCCATTTTAGCCAGCGATTGCCTGATCCACTGCCGGTTTTCGGGTTTGTACCAGAAGAAAAACTTCCGCTGATCT
>CAIXAQ010000643.1 GCA_903917425.1 uncultured Bacteroidales bacterium | reverse complement strand
TATTTAACAACAATGCATTTAGCCCAAGTTGCATTTTAAATTCCGCCACTTCTGCGTTTTCCTTGTTTTTAATTAGCTGACAAACAGGCATATACAATACGCAATTTCTACAATGCTGATATACAGATAGTTGCAAAATGTGTTCAATACGCTGATAATCAGATACCCATGGCATATTGGAGCCGGAATTACATTTGTAGTCCCCTGAAAGATGTTTTTATTTGGATATATTTGTCGGGCCTGTGGTTTTATTCCGTAATTTTACCATCCTATATTTTTCGCCATGTTCATAAAGAAAGTAACCAACAACAAAAAGGGCATAACATACCTTACGTATAGGTTGGTAAAAAGCCAGCGGATCAACGGCAACCCTAAGCATATCAACATATTAGAGATGGGAAGCTTGGCAGGAATCCCCTTAGAAAAGCATAAAGCGCTGGCAGACAGGATAGAACAGTTGATGGCCGGGGATGCGTCGCTGTTTTCCGCTCAGGATGCCCTTGTCGAAGAATGGTCTCATTATTATTATCGGAAATTAATCGGCAACAGGTTTCAAACGACTAGGGGCACCAAGGCAAATACGGAGAATCGCATCATGGACGAACTATTTGGTGGCGAGTTGGCCGATACCCAACAAGTGGAGTCATTTCACCAGGTGAACCTTGACACATTCGAATCGCTAAGCTCCCATGAAATTGGCGGGGAATGGCTGTGCACGCAAGCTATCAAAGAATTAGGCCTTGATGATTATTTGATGCGGCGGCTTGATTGGAATTACAACGAAACTTCGGTGGGCATGCTAGGCCTGCTGGGGCGGTTGTTGTACCCGGACTCTGAAAAGAAAACGGCAGAATGGCTAAACGAAAATTCCGCGGCCATGGAACTATACTGTCCACAAAGCGGTAGCGTTGACCGTAACCGATTGATGCAGAGCACAAAAAAGCTATACGGCGACAAAGACAAAATAGAACAATACTTGTCGGGCAAAATAGAAAGCATCTATAAAATCGAGAACACCTTGGTGCTTTACGACCTTACCAACACGCATTTTGAAGGCATCATGAACCTGTGCCCAAAAGCAAGATACGGCAGGAACAAGCAGAAACGATCTGATTGCCGACAAATAACGCTTGGGCTGCTGGCCGATCAGGACGGTTTTATCAAGCACAGCAAGTATTATCCAGGAAATATTGGCGAGCCCACCACGTTCACCGATGTGCTTTCCGAACTGGAACCTTTTAAAAACGGGGTAAAAAGGCCCGTAATCGTGATGGACGCAGGCATTTCGACCGAAGAAAATCTGATGGAGAGCCTAAGCAAAGGCATTGATTACCTCTGTGTTTCCAGGGCCGGCCATAAAGACCTGCTTGAAAAAATAGATAAGGACAACCTGGTTTGTTTTGTTAACAAAGGCGGACAGGAAGTAAAAACGCAGTTTTTATACAGGGACGTGGAATACCTGATAGGGGAAGATGTTTTCACCAGTCGGGAAACCTTGCTGTATGTGGAGACACCGGCAAAAGAAGCAAAAGAAAGGGGCATATTCGGGAAAAAACAGCAAGGCTTTGAAACGGGGCTGAAGCACATCAAAGAAGCGGTAAAAAAACCACAAAAAAACAAAAAGAACCAAACCACCGAAAAGATATGGGAGCGCATCGGCAGGCTAAAGGAAAAATACAGTGGGATAGGTCAGGCCTATACCATTGAAGTTCAGCATGCGGATGGGCAGGCCACAGACATTGAATGGAAGTTTATCGAAAACAACCCCATGGAATCTAAGCTTGGAACCTACTTTATCCGGACCAGCATCAAAGCAGACGACGAAGCTCTGTTATGGGGCATCTATCGAACAATCGGCGAAATCGAATCCATATTCCGGACACTAAAATCGGATTTAGATTGCCGCCCCGTGTTTCACCAAAAAGAGGCGAATATCGAATCCCATTTAAACCTGGCTGTTTTGGCCTATTTTATCGTCAGTTTCATCC
>CAIXAQ010000642.1 GCA_903917425.1 uncultured Bacteroidales bacterium | reverse complement strand
CGGAAGTGAAATAAATTACCGGAATCCCTTTTTTCAGGAATGGCGAATGATCGGAAAATGCGGGGGCGCCATAAATTTTCTTTATTGCAAAATCAGGATGTTCCTGGTTATCAATAACATTTTCCCAACTATCGGACGATGCAATACCAAGTACGCTTACGGTATCGCCTTGGCAACCCAGGCGGCCAACCATATCCATATTAAGCATATATGCGATGTTATTGTGATTCACCCATGGAAGGCTGCAAAATGCTTTTGAGCCAAATAATCCTTTCTCCTCGGCACTGAAGGCTGCAAAAATGTAATTATATTTCAGAGTTTCGTTATTTACCGCCCAACGTGCAAGTTCGAGCATTGCAGATGTTCCGCTGGCATTATCATCGGCGCCATTATGAATCTGAAGTGATTTATCGTCACCGGTCCTGGATTTGGTGATCCCTACGTGATCATAATGAGCACCAATCACGACAGTTTTATCCGATTTGTTATCAATCCAACCAATTACATTAACAGGTTTTGAAATGGCACGATCCATCTCGACTGACAGGGTGCAAGTGGCTGTTTTCAATTTGTTTATCCTGTTGTAAGGAAGTCTGGCAATATAGACAACCGGAATTTCGAAAGACAGGGTAAAAGGTGAGCCGAATAACACATCCTCGGTAGATTTTCGCGAACCGTTGTGAAGTATAATACCGACGGCACCTTGTTCGACAACTGGTTTCAGAATGGCAAGAATCTCTTTGAGCAATTCTGCATTTTCAGCTTTTTTCAAACTGGAAGCAATGTCGATAAGTACAATTTTACCACTGATTTCATTTGCTCCGACATTCTTATTTAACTTGCCTGACGAACCGGAACGTCCGTTTCCCATATTGATTAGCGGAGCTGTTACGCTACCTGCTGAGGATAAATCGGTTACGCCAAAATCGTCCTTATATTTAAATTCGATATTATCGATACGAAGTTTTGCTTCCTTAAAATCAACCGGGTAGTTCATCCTGAACTCACTCAGATACGATCCAGCGGGTTCGCCTTTCGGCAACAATCCTATCAGTTGCATTTGTTTGGCAATGTAGCCGGCAGCCATTTGCTCGCCCCTCGTGCCTGCTTCGCGCCCTTCGAGCGAATCGGAGGCAAGCAGGGTAACATCGCGTCGCATACGGCTATCGGAATTATCAGCATTTAAATCCTGCTGGGCAAAAACAGGTCTGCCACAAGTAAAGCTGAATAATAATAAAAAGACCAGGATTCTATTTTTTATCATTTTTGGTTTTTATAATCTTGTTAATTTTAGTTGCAAGCTTTCGTCTGAATGCCTGCCAGATAAAGATTTCACGTTTGCCATCCACAATAATTGCATTCCCTGTAACACAAAAAGTATGCATACCGGCACCATATTTAGAACTAATGGCCGGGTTAAGAATTGCATATTCTTCCTCAATAAACTCAGTCGGGGTTAAGCGGGTAACCTGGTTTATGCAAATCCTGCGGCCCGAGCGTATGGAACAATCCTGCGCAGGGCGAAGCAGTTTCCCATCGAGTAAAAACAAATTTCCGGCAGGGCGCGACGAACGGATATCCACTTTTACCGGATTATTGGCAT
>CAIXAQ010000641.1 GCA_903917425.1 uncultured Bacteroidales bacterium | reverse complement strand
CGCCGGCGTTGATGTTGATGCGCTTGAGTTGAGCCTGCACTTTGAGGCTGGCCGAAAAGGTGACCAGCAGGATGATAAACGGAATTGCTAAAATGCGTAATTTGACCATAAATTGATTTCGTCGCCGGCAAAGGTAAGTAATGTGAACAAATAGTTGGCTAAGGGAACAGAATGGCTCTTTGTAAAAAAAAATGTACACACTTCTCTCCCGTTTTTATCCTGGTTCAAAGGCGGGAGTATCCTCAGCATAAGTTCGGTTCTACCCATAATTATTCTGACATTCCGCACAATTATTCCGACCCTTCGCACAATTATTCTAACCATCCGCACAATTATTCTTACCCTCCGCACAATTATTCTAACCATCCGCACAATTGTTCTGACCCTCCGTATAATAGTTCTGACATACAGCACGATTATTCTTACCCTCCGCACAAGTATTCCGATCCTCCGCCTGAATAAATCAGGGCGTGGCTTGAAAGCTTATATTTCCGGCAAATATTTGCACCGTATTTTCGATTGCAGATCAAATCTTTACATGCTTGTTGGGGCAAATGCTTTAGTCACTATCTTTACAATCAAAAATTGATTATCTGTAATAAATTTAAAATAGTAAAACCGTTTCCGGTAATCCGGTAATAATATTTTCCCACACCTTGTTTCCTTTTGGTCAAGTGCCATTGAAAAGAATAAAAACAGAACAGTATTTCCACTTATTATGAATAAAAAAGGAATATCACCCGATAAGGAACAACCCACTTCGCCGGGCTCAGAAGTATCTGGCAAAACCGGTTCCAGCCAGTTCCCTATCGTTGGCATAGGTGCTTCGGCGGGAGGATTGGAGGCTTTGGAACAATTTTTTACAAGTACGCCCAAAGATACAGGCATGGCTTTCGTGGTAATTCAGCACCTCGATCCAACTCACGTTGGCATCATGCCCGAGTTGTTGCAACGTTCTACCCAAATGAAAGTATTACAGGTGACTGACCACCTGCAAATCAAACCTAACCAGGTGTATGTGATACCACCCAATAGAAGCATGTCTGTCTTAAATGGCTTCCTGTATTTATTCGAACCGGTGGAAACTCGTGGGTTACGCCTTCCGATCGATTTTTTCTTTCGCTCTTTAGCCGACGATCAACAAGACAAGAGTGTTGGAATTATACTTTCGGGCATGGGTTCCGATGGCAGCCTGGGGCTGAAAGCGATAAAAGAAAAGCATGGGATAGTGCTGGTGCAGGATCCTGCTTCTGCAAAATTCGATGGTATGCCGCAAAGTGCTGTAAATGCAGTAATTGCCGATGTGATAGCCGCACCAAACGATTTGCCTGCCAAATTGATTTCTTTCCTGAATTACAGTCCCTTACAGACAGAAAAACCGGAATCGGATGAGAAAAGCAAGAGTAATCTCGAAAAAATAATCATCCTGCTACGTACGCAAACCGGACAGGATTTTTCGATGTATAAAAAAAATACCATGTTCCGGCGTATCGAGAGGCGAATGGGTGTGCACCAGTTAGATAAAATTGCCAGTTATGTCCGTTTTGTGCAGGAAAACCCCAAAGAACTGGATATCCTTTTCAAAGAGTTCCTGATAGGGGTGACTAATTTTTTTCGCGATGCTGCCGTATGGGAAAAGTTGAAAGAACAGGTTCTGCCTGATTTGTTCGACGAATTGCCAAACGGGCATGTATTGCGTGCCTGGGTACCGGGCTGTTCAACGGGTGAAGAAGCCTATTCGCTGGCCATGGTTTTTAAGGAAGCCTATGCGAATTTGAATAACTATAAAAATTTAACACTGCAGATATTTGCCACCGACATCGATAAAGATGCCATCGAAATTGCGCGTAAAGGTTACTTCAGTTCCAATATTGTCGCCGATGTTTCGCCGGAGCGTATCAATAAGTTTTTTGCAATTGAAGGCGACGGCTTTCGGATTAATACAGCCATACGCGAAATGGTGGTTTTTGCTCCGCATAACCTGGTTCGGGACCCGCCATTCACCAAGTTGGACTTTCTTTCGTGCCGTAATTTGTTGATTTACCTGGAGCCTGAATTGCAAAAAAAACTGATGAATTTGTTTCATTACAGTCTTAATTCGGGTGGTGTAATGTTGCTTGGCAGTGCCGAGAACAACAACTCGCAAGCCATGCATTTTGCTTCCGTGGATTCAAAACTGAAACTTTACAAACGCTCCGTAACACCTATAACCACTGAACTGCTGGATTTTCCCAGTGCATTTATCAGCCCGAAAAAACAAAATACTGAAGATTCAAAATCAACCAAAGCGGACGAAAATATACAGGCGCTAACCGATCAATTGCTGCTGCAACACTATGCACCTGCCAGTGTGCTCATAAACCAGGAAGGCGATATACTGTATATTACAGGGCGTACCGGTAAATACCTGGAACCTGCCGCCGGAAAGGCTAATATGAATATTTACACCATGGCCCGCGAAGGATTGCGTACCGAACTGCCTGGCGCCATACGCAAAGCAAAACAAAGTACGGAAATGCTGCACTTGCGTAATATTAAAGTTGGTTCCAACGGAGATACACAGTTTGTGGACGTTAAGTTCCAGCTAATCAGCAATCCTGCCGCCATCAAAGGAGCCATCATCATCGTTTTTAACGATGTGGCAGTGCCTCCAAAAACTCACGGGGCGACAGAAGGAAAAAGCCAGGATTCAGGTGTCGAGCAGGCATTAGAATTCGAATTGCAATACGCCAAAGAAGAATTGAACAGCATACGCGAAGAGATGCAAACAACGCAGGAAGAACTTAAGTCGACTAACGAAGAGATGCAGTCGACCAACGAGGAGTTGCAATCGACCAACGAAGAACTCACTACATCAAAAGAGGAAATGCAAAGCCTCAACGAGGAGTTGCAAACCGTGAATGCCGAGTTGCAAGCCAAGATTGCCGATTATATGATGGCAAATAACGACATGAAAAACCTGCTTAACAGTACCGATATTGCCACCCTGTTTTTAGACAAAGAATTAAATATCCGCCGTTTCACCGACCAGTTAACCAAGATATTTAAACTGCGGCAAAGCGATATTGGCCGACCCTTCACCGACATGGTTACCGATTTGAAATACCCCGAAATTGCCGACCATGCCCTGGAAGTATTACGTACACTTATGTTTAAAGAAACCAGTATTGAAACCCACGATCAGCGCTGGTTTACAGTTCGTATCATGCCCTACCGCACCTTCGATGACAGGATTGACGGGTTGGTAATCACATTTATCGAGATCACTAATGCTAAAAAACTTGAAATTGAATTAGCCCTCGCCAACCAGGAAGTAAGGGAAAAGCAGTCCACCGAATTATTATTTGCCAGCAAGGATGCTGTTTTTCAAAACGAAGAAAGAGAAAAACTGGTAGCCGAATTACATAAGGCGATCGAAATATTGAAAAAGCATAACCTGTACAAAAAATGAAACGGGATATTTTAAAGGAAAGCGGGTAATACAGATTTGAGGGGTACGGGAGATTAAATGGATTTTTTCTACCAGCGTTCCACTCAGATCGAATACCAGCAAAACTTGTTTATACTACACTTGCACGATTATTGTTTATGAGAAAGGTTAACTTATCTGAATCTAAAACCCTTCGGCAAAAGGCGGAGGCAAAATTGAGCGCTTCTTCCCTCCGGCAGGCCCAGGGCATTGCTTCTCCCATTGAACAGGAATTGGCCACTTTTAGCAGAGATATGCTCAAACTGATCCACGAGTTGGAAGTGTACCAGGTTGAACTCGAAATGCAGAACGAAGAACTACTGCTTGCCAAAGCAAAGACAGAACTTGCGGAAGAAAAATATACCAACCTTTTCGATTTTGCGCCTTCCGGCTATCTCATGCTTACAAGGAACAGTACTATAGCTGAACTTAATTTTGCTGCAGCCAACATGCTGGGTAAGGAACGTTCGCACCTTGTAGATAAAAGATTTGCGGCGTTTATTTCAGAAGAAACACTATCTGTTTTCAACGGCTTCCTCGACAGAGTTTTTTCAAGCAAATCTACACAAACCTGCGAAGTTAGTATATTCACAACAGGGAATTTACCGGTTTACGTAAACATGGAAGGCATTATTAGCCAGGATGGAGAAACATGCTTTTTAACGCTCGTTGATATAAGCGGGCGCAAAGTGGCAGAAGAAGCTCTCGCGGAAAATAATGAGACGCTCTCGCTGTTCTTTACAAATTCTCCTATTTATACTTTTATAAAAGAAGTAACTGCAACGGAAAACCGTGTGCTGGGAGCCAGTAACAATTTTGTTGATATGGTTGGTATTTCGG
>CAIXAQ010000640.1 GCA_903917425.1 uncultured Bacteroidales bacterium | reverse complement strand
TCCAGTCGACGGTTCCTCCCCCCGGAGCATCGGGAACTTTGCAATGGTAGAGTGCGGAATCGAAAACAAGAACACCCGAAGTACCTGGTCCACCCAGGAATTTATGTGGCGAAAATATGACGGCATCCAGTTTTTCCATGGGATCGCCGGGGTGCATATTAATATCCACATAGGGCGCGGAAGCTGCATAGTCGGCAAAGCAGTACCCCCCGGCTTCGTGCATAACGCGGGCCAGTTCATGAATGGGTGTTTCGATGCCAGTAACGTTGGAACATGCAGTGAATGAGCCTATTTTTAAGGGTCTGTCTTCAAATTTTTTGAGCAATTGGCGAAGATTTTCCGGATCGACAAGCAGGTCTTTGTCGGGCGGAATAACTTCCACATCGGCTATGGTATGATACCATGAAGTATGGTTCGAGTGATGCTCCATATGGGTGATAAAAACAACCGGTTTCTTGCTTTTAAATCCAAATTCACCATAGATATTTTTCTCAGGCACTTTCAGGTTCAGCATTCGCTGGAATTTTACCAGCACCCCTGTCATTCCGAATCCGGAGGTTATAAGCACATCTGCGGGACCGGCATTCACATGTTCTTTAATGATATGTTGTGCCTGATGGTAGGCCTTTGTCATCAACTGCCCGCTCTCGCAGGTTTCGGTATGTGTATTGGCAACCCAGGGACCTATTACTTTCGAAACCTGGTCTTCAATAGGCTTGTATAGCCTCCCGCTGGCGACCCAGTCGGCATAAATCATTTTCTGAACTCCGAAATGTGTCTTGTATTCAAGGTCAATTCCAACTATGCCGTTACGAAATTTACTGAAGTGCGCTGTAAGGTTTTCCATCTGCTAAAATGAATGATATTGGCGGCAAATATCTGAAAATTATGATTGATTCCACTCCGATAATTCCGAAATGCTGATTTTTAACCATTTCCCCCCGCTGGTGCGGATTTGCAATCCGTGATACTTGTTGATTACTGATTCTAAAAATGTACTCAGGTTGTTGTTTGTGCCGGCACCGATTGCAAATCGACGCCAGTGCAAGGGCCGCAGTTATTGTTCAAGACTGATTTTGAAATGAGGTAATTCTACACTTAACATTACTTTCGCCTGTAAAGCATTAAATACTCTCATAAGAGTCTCTATTGTAACATTACTGGCATTATTTTCAATTCTTGAAATCTGAGCTTTTTGCACGCCAATTAGTTTCCCAAGTTCCTCCTGGGTTAATTTCCGCTCCTGTCTTGTTTGTTTTATTGCTTGTCCAATCAAGTCCATTTGTAATTCATATTCAAATCGGTCTCGGTTTGGAGTGCCTATTTTGCCGATAAGTTTGTCTTGAACTTCGTCTAATGTGTATGTGTTCATTTCTTTGTCTTATTAGAGATTTCTTTGTCTTCAAAATATCGTAAACGAACTTGCTTTGCTTTTTGGATTTCGCTGTCAGGTGTTTTACTGGTTTTCTTGACTATTCCATGCGTTGAAATTACAAGAGTATTTCCAGAATTTGTCTTGTCCCAAAATGCGAATAGCCTGTAATGCAACCCTTGATAAAGAGTTCTGAATTCCCAGATTTCGTCTTTTAGTTTTTTAAAAAGTACAGGATCATGTCTTGTCTGAGCTTTACGAATGTTAAAAATGATTTTTTCGTAGTGCTTCTTTTCAAGATTACTTAGAAATTCAAAAGTCTCGTCCAAAAATAGAATTTCAAAAAGTTGGTCCATTCATTTGATTCTTGATAGTGCAAAGATACATAAAATGTTTCATTATATAGAAACTGTTTTCGGATTGCGATTTTTTTCAACCATGGCCCATAACTCTGAAATTGAAACAACAGGGCTTCTATTCGATTATGTAACATATTTCTTTGGTCTGGTGAGTAATAACTACAACATCGGAAAAACTGTCTTGTCCGCCGTGGAGTTTCAATATGTACGAACCAGATTTGAAATTTCCGGCAATCTGCTTCAGAACACATGACTTCAAAATAATCTTTCGTTGGATTCGGATATACCTTTATCGAATTAATTTCGGTTCCTTCATTTGTTTTTACAGTAAGATTTTCGCAGTCAGCAGGTTTTACAAATTTAAGTTAACCAGTATTATTCATTGTTCCACACCAGCAATTTCCGTCAGGTGATTTCATGATAATTCCTTTATTGATGTCTTGAATAAAGATGTCGCCATCAGTAATTTGTAATCTTGCTTTTGTATCAGTAGTTACCCCGCTGGAGCGGATTTGCAATCCGTGCTACTTGTTGGTTACTGATTCTACAAACATACTCAGGTAGTTGTTTGTGCCGGCACCGATTGCAAATCGGCGCAAGCGTGGGGGCAAATATCTGAAAATTATGATTGATTCCACTCCGATAATTCCGAAATGCTGATTATTAAATGTTTTCATCCGCTGGAGCGGATTTTGTAATCCTTGCCAATTGTTGATTCTACAAATATACCTGGGTTGTTGGTTGTACCGGCACCGATTGCAAGTCGGCACCAGCGGGCGATAAAGCTTCAAATATGCTCCAAACCTGCCATTTGTTATTGCCTTTGTATGTTGCAACCTTTCTTGTCGTCTGCTTTAGTCGTTCAGTCTTAGTTTCATCATTATGTCGGTCTGTTCGTCGTTTCCCAATTTGAATATATGTTTTTCAAACTCAACGAAACCGTTTTTCTTATAAAAGTTTATCGCTCTTGGATTTTCTTCCCAAACACCCAGCCAAACATAGTCTGCATTTTTCTGCCTGGCTATCTGGATAGCCTTGTTGTAAAGCAATTGTCCCACATTTTTCCCGTGATATTCTTTTAAAACATAAATGCGTTCAATTTCAAGAGCCTTGTCGTCTCGCAGTTCTGTCTGCGATTGCCCGAAATTTAGTTTTAAATAACCAATTACGTTGCCGTCGAGTGTAGCAAAGTAAAATTCAGCGTTCTTGTCGTTTAGTTCGGCAGTCAGTTTTTCAATAGACAACCCTTCGTCTAAATATTTCGTCATATTCTCTTCGGTATTTCCCGCCGAAAATGTGTCAAAAAATGTTTGCCTGCTTATAGTTTGCAGCTCGTTAATGTCGGATAAGGTAATTTTTCTAATCTCGATTTTATCCATTTCTATTCAGTTTTGTTTGTCTAAATAAGGTCGGCACAGACGGATGACACTATGACGAGTAACGTATTGCGTTATATTTAATAGTAGCCATCACTAATGATTGTGTGGGTGACGAAGCTTCAATTATGTTTCCAAACCCGCCATTTTTATTGCCTTAGTGTGTGCCATCAACCGGTGTAATTGTGAATCGTTCATTATTACTAGCATATTACCGGAGAAGCATTATTGTAAATGGGATTCGGTAGTGCTTTTTATTTGGAGTGCGATTTGAAGTCGCGCCCCAAATAAATCCAAATCAGCTGCAACCCTTCGGCGAGGTTGCACTACCCGGGGCAAGTCTGCCGCAGCCCT
>CAIXAQ010000639.1 GCA_903917425.1 uncultured Bacteroidales bacterium | reverse complement strand
TTTTGTGACAACAGGCCTGTTAAACCCGGTAGCAATTATGGTTATCGAAATTTCATCATCCAGGTTTTCGTCCAGTCCGTCACCCCATATTACATTGGCATCTTCGCCGGTACGTGTGGTAATATAGCCGGTAATTTCGTGTAGTTCTTCGAGTGAAATTTCATTTTTCCCTGAAGTAATATATAGCAGCACGTTCGATGCGCCTTTGATATCGGTATCATCCAGCAATGGAGAATTCAATGCCATTTCAACTGCTTTGGTAGCACGATCCGGACCGCTGGCAATGCCTGCGCCCATGATTGCTTTGCCGCTGCCTTGCATAACCGTTTTTACATCCTCGAAATCGACATTGATACGGCCTGTAACTGTGATAATTTCGGCAATACCCTTGGCGGCGATGGTTAAAACATTATCAGCTTTGCCAAAAGCCTGGCTCAGTTTCATGTCGCCCTGCATCTCAAGCAACTTATCGTTACAAATGACAAGCGTGGTATCTACATATTTTTTAAGCTCATCAATACCGGCAACGGCCTGTAATTCGCGCTTGCGCCCTTCGAATCCGAAAGGTTTGGTGATAATACCAACAGTAAGAATACCGAGTTCGCGCGCAATTTGTGCAATGACAGGCGCTGCACCCGTTCCAGTACCGCCACCCATTCCGGCAGTAATAAACAACATCGAAGTGTTGTGCGAAATAAGTTCACGGATTTCGTCGGCAATCTGAATGGCTGCATCGCGCCCGACCGAAGGGTTTGCCCCTGCACCCAACCCGGTGGTGCCAAGCCTTATCTTATTCGGCACGTCGCACTTGTTAAGCGACTGAGCATCAGTATTGCAGATATAGAAATCTACTCCTTTTATTCCCTGAGCCATCATGTGTGAAACAGCATTGCTGCCACCGCCTCCAACACCTATTACTTTTATGATTGGAGCCTGTTCGTCAGGCAGATCGAATTTGAGCATATCAGTCATTTTTGTCCCCCTAAAATTAAATGTTTTATGTTTTGGTTAATTTCTGTTCTAAACTTTTTACTAACAAAATGATTGTTAATTACCCGTTGATCCCGTCCCTGAAAAACTTATCAAACCATTCGGCCACACCTGGTCGTTTGATCGGAGTTGGGGACTGAGGTTTTTCCTTTTCCTCCGGCTCAATTGGATTATTTGGATTCCGGGGAACATAAGCCCTTTGCATTCCAAGCAGCACCAAACCAATTCCGGTTGAATACATAGGCCTGGTCATTTCGTCGGCCGAATTTGCGGCAAGGTGTTCGTTCGGATAGCCGATGCGCGTATCCATACCGGTGATAAACTGGGTCAACTGTTCAATATGCTTAAGCATGGATCCGCCGCCGGTTAGCACAATCCCGGCAATAAGCTTTTTCTCCAAGCCGGTGATCTTAATTTCCTGATGCACGGCTTCGATGATTTCTTCCATGCGGGCCTGTATGATCTTAGCTAGGTTTTTCAGCGTGATTTCCTTTGGCGCACGGCCTCTTAATCCCGGTATGGCTACTACTTCTTCGGCGCGGTTTTCGCTGGCCAGGGCGGAACCGAATTTTACCTTCAAATCTTCAGCGTGTTTCTTGATGATGCTGCAACCGGCTTTAATATCTTCGGTTATGATTTCTCCTCCAAAAGGAATCACAGCCGTATGCCTTATAATCCCATCAAGGAAAATAGCTACATCTGTTGTTCCTCCGCCAATATCGACCAGCACGACCCCGGCTTCTTTCTCGTCATAACTCAACACGGCTTCAGCAGATGCAAGAGGTTGAAGGATCATATGCTGAAGGTTAAAACCGGCCTTTTCGATGCATTTCATAATATTCTGGGCAGCTGATGTTTGCGCGGTAACAATATGAAAACTGCCTGCTATCTGATGCCCCAGCATTCCTTTAGGATTACTTACACCCGGATCGCCATCGATAAAAAACTCCTGTGGTATGACGTCAATTATTTTTTCGCCGGGATTCATGGCAATGTTGTAAATACTTGAAGTAAACCCGTCAATATCCGCCTGGCTGATAACAATATCAGGATTGGGCCTGATGGTGCTGGTCCGATGCTGTATGCTGCGGATATGCTGGCCTGCAATACCCACATTTACAGTACGGATATCAACTTTCGAGGTTTCCTGGGCTTCCTTGATAGCTGTTTGAATAGAATTAACCGTATTTTCTATATTGGTTATCACTCCGCGGCGGACGCCAATGGATTCGGTATGGCCATAGCCAAGAACTTCAATCTTGCCGAATTCATTGCGGCGCCCCACAATGGCAGCAATTTTGGTAGTTCCAATATCTAACCCGACTACGATTTCACTTTCCATAGTTTTATAATTATTTTGTACACACTATTTGGTTTTTATACTCAAGATTCAATTTCCGGTATTTATCCCAACCTGTTTTTACAAGTCCGTATTTGTAGAAATATTTCAGGTTTTCAAGCTTTTCGGCTGCATCAGTGGTGTCGCCGAAGTAAATGATATGCGATCCGGCTTTGGTAACCAGATGGAGTTTCCCGTTGGGAGCCACATCCACTTGTTCGATCAGTGCATTCATGGTTGTGTCCTTCCTGATTATCCCGGCAAGCCGGTGTAAATCATATAAATTCTTCAAGCCGGAACGCAACGACTGATTCTTTTCCGGAATAGAAAAAATATTTTTTCCATCAGCTAACGGACTCTCAATCTGGCCGGTTGCAATCAGTATTTTATATGGATATTCCTGGTTAACAGGCATTATACGACCTTTGGTATCGATATAATGCTGTTGCCCAAATGATGTTATATACCTAACAATGGGTATGCATTGCTTAGCTTTGATCAGAATATCACCCTCGATAGTGAGCTTTACATCTGTGTTTTCGAGATAAGGATTTTTTTCGACATAGGCATTA
>CAIXAQ010000638.1 GCA_903917425.1 uncultured Bacteroidales bacterium | reverse complement strand
TTGAACACTTTTATGATCGATAACAAAAACTCATCAATTTTCTTAGCTATCAAACTGATAATAAGCTGATTTACCACCGAAAAATAATTTTAATAAAAAATGCTACAAAACAATATGGAAGGAATTAAAGAACTTCACCATGAAGTGTGGGAAAATTGCCTGAAAGTGATTCACGACAATCTTAACCATCAAAGTTACAAAACCTGGTTCTCTCCAATTAAGCCTATCAAACTCGAAAACAACATTCTGACTATACAGGTTCCAAGCCAGTTTTTTTACGAATGGCTTGAAGAGCATTACATTACATTACTTAAGAAAACGATTCGCAACGAACTTGGCCCAAACGGAAGATTAGAGTACAGTATTGTAATGGAAGGAGCTTATACATCTGACCCGCATACCATTAAGCTGCCTGCAAGCGACAGGAAATACACAACAAATCCATCAGTACAAATGCCGATAGATATAAATGCAGGTAAATCCAAAGAAATTCCCAATCCGTTTGTTATCCCGGGACTTAAAAAAATCCAGGTTCAGTCGCAACTAAATGAATCGTACTCATTTGACAATTTTATCGAAGGCGATTGCAACAGGTTAGCTCGTTCTGCCGGTTATGCTGTTGCCTGCAACCCAGGAAAAACGGCCTTTAATCCTTTGTTTTTATACAGTGCCGTTGGACTAGGGAAAACACACCTTTCGCAGGCAATCGGATTGCAGGTTAAAAATAATTTTCCGGAGAAAACGGTTCTGTATGTTGCTACCGAGCAGTTTACGCAACAGTTTATTGATTCCGTGCGGAGTAATAACCAGAATGATTTTGTTCATTTTTACCAGATGATTGATGTTCTGATCATCGATGATATTCATTTTTTGTCCGGTAAAGAAAAAACCCAGGATGTTTTCTTTCATATTTTCAACCATTTGCATCAAAAAGGCAAGCAACTGATACTTACCAGCGACAAACCGCCAGTTGAACTTAAAGGATTGGAGCCGAGGCTTTTATCAAGATTTAAATGGGGATTGTCTGCCGATTTACAGATTCCGGACCTCGAAACCCGTATAGCCATCCTTAAAAAAAGGTTGTATAAAGATGGTATCGATATGCCTTTCGAGGTACTCGAATACCTGGCTTACAGCATTACTACCAATGTTCGCGAACTGGAAGGTGCTTTGATTTCGCTCATGGCTCAGTCGTCGCTGAATAAAAAAGCCATTACCCTGGAGTTAGCCAGGCAGATGATTGATAAATTTGTAAAAAACACTTCACGCGAGATTTCGATCGACTTTATTCAGAAAATTGTTTGCGATTACTTCGACATTCCAGTTGATGCGATAAATTCGAAAACCCGCAAACGCGATATTGTGCAGGCCCGTCAACTGGCAATGTATTATTCGAAAAAACATACCAAGGCATCTTTAGCTACGATTGGTCTGCATTGCGGCAATAAGGACCATGCAACCGTACTTCATGCCTGCCGTACCGTTAATAATCTGATAGAAACAGATAAACAATTCCGCACCTATGTTGAAGAAATTGAGAAACGGATAAAGTTTTAGCCGGCAGTGTTCATGAAATTATCATAAAAGGAGCCTGTGCCTGCACAGACTCCTTTTATTTATTATCAGCACTATACCTTATATCAAATAATACAAATTTCCACATACGTGAAGTCCCTGATTTTAACCTCCAAGCCCAAACTCCCGGAAAGGAAAAATGGGCGAACCCTGGGGCCTGACATTAGGGTCTTATCTTTTAATTTGATGTTTTTTCTGGCATAATATTCAATTAAAAACATTAAACACAGAACACAAAATGTAAAAGTATTTCAAGCCCCTTCACTTTTTTATTCTTAATTTAATGTTATGTGTTTTGAGTTCCTTTTTGGCTTCGGCGTGAGCTCAGCCGAATGGTTCTGGCTAGTCCAGGTCAGGAACTTGTGTTTTGTAACTTCTAAAAAAAAATGTATTACACCCGCTAATTTATAAGGAATTACTAAACAGCCTTATTCACTCATTTCGTTATCAAACTCATTGAACTTAACATACCGCTCCCATTTCTGGATTACAGATTTCATATCTTCAGGCAATTCCGTTTCGAAAAACATTTTCCGTCCATCGGCCGGATGAGCAAAACCAAGGGATTGAGCATGCAGAGCCTGTCGCGGGCAGGCATCAAAGCAATTTTGTATAAACTGCTTATATTTTGTAAAGGTAGTTCCTTTAAGCACCTGGTTGCCGTTGTAGCGGGCATCGTTAAACAGGGTATGCCCAATATGTTGCATGTGGGCGCGTATCTGGTGCGTGCGGCCTGTTTCGAGTGTACACTCCACCAGTGTGATGTAATGAAACCGCTGCAGCACACGGTAATGGGTAATAGCTTCTTTGCCGTGGCTACCGTCAGGGAACACATCCATGATCAGCCTGTCGCGCAGGCAGCGGCCGATATGACCTTCGACAGTTCCTTCCTCTTCGGCAAAATCGCCCCACACCAGCGCCTGGTATTTACGATCAACCTTATGATCGAAAAAACCACGAGCCAATTTACTTTGAGAAAGTTCATTTTTGGCTACCAACAGCAACCCGGATGTATCTTTATCAATCCTGTGTACCAGGTAAGGGCCCGTTTCGCTCACAATGCCCTGGGATTGAAAGCGATAGACAAGTGCATTCACAAGAGTTCCGGTATAATTGCCATGCGCAGGATGCACCACCATTCCGGGAACTTTGTTTATAACAAGTACATCATCATCCTCATACACCACGTTAAGCGGAATATTTTCGGGAAGTATTTCGGTGTCCCTTGGCGGGTAAGCTAAAACGATAGAGATAATATCCAGGGGTTTCACCCTGTAGTTTGGCTTAACAGCTTTATCGTTAACCAGGATATTGTCGGCACGGGCAGCATTCTGAATTTTATTCCGTGAGGCATTCTGGATGCGTCCCATCAGGAATTTATCTATACGAAGCATGGCCTGTCCCTTGTCGACTTCGAACCTGAAATGTTCGTAAAGATCGTTCTCCTCGGCTGCGGTTGAGGTATCTTCCAAATCTTCGTCAAGATCGGAAGTGTTATATTTTTCTTCTGTCATATTCTGTTAAAAATTGTAGGGAGGGACGTTTCAGTCTTAATTTAACCTGTTGGAGTAAAACAATCGGATTGGCAACTCCACCTGGTAAAAACAAATCTGCAGATAGATTTCACCTGTTTTCAGAAGGATTGAAACAGGTCACGTTCGTTCAAAAACTACCTGATGATCAGTTTCCCATTGGCTTTTTTACCGC
>CAIXAQ010000637.1 GCA_903917425.1 uncultured Bacteroidales bacterium | reverse complement strand
GGCCTTTAAAAGGCCAGAAGACCGAAGTCAGAAGACGGAAGAAAGTGCTAATTTGAAATTTATTCCTACTAATGAGAAACGATTTGAATAAAAGTAATTGGCCAGAAAGCTCCACTTTTAGAGGGTAAAAGAAGTTGTCAAGAGAACTTCTGACTTCCGTCTTCTGACTTCCGGCATTTTCAATTCACCCATTAAACTAACAGTAGATCCAAAAAGAAAAGAATATGTTTAACCTCACAGTAACCCTCATCCAGCCCGACCTTGCATGGCAGGATAAAAAAAGCAACCTGCTTAAGTTCGAGGATTTCTTCCGGAAACTTGACCGGAAAACCGACCTAATCGTGCTGCCCGAAATGTTTAATACCGGCTTCGTGGTTGAGCCACGTGCACTGGCCGAAGATATGAATGGTCCGACACTTGCGTGGATGTCGAAGCAAGCCGGAGACCTAAAAACAGTAATTACCGGAAGCCTTGTAATACTCGAAAACGGCAATTACTACAACCGCCTGGTATGGATGCAGCCTGATGGCAGGTACTTCACCTATGATAAACGCCATCTCTTCCATCCTGGAAACGAACATGAACAGTTTTCGCAAGGCAACACAAAACTGGTCGTTGACCTTTTAGGCTGGAAAATCTGTCCATTGGTATGCTACGACCTGCGCTTCCCGGTATGGAGCAAAAATACCTGGACTAATGGCACTTACGAATACGATATCCTGCTTTACATGGCCAACTGGCCTGCCGCCCGCGGCTATGCTTACCGGCAATTGCTCATTGCCCGCGCCATCGAAAACCAGTGTTATGTTGTAGCTGTAAACCGTGTTGGCATTGACGGCAAAGGGACCAATCACCAGGGCGATTCAGCTGTCATCGACTTTAAAGGAAAACATATGATCGAAATTGCACCCGATGAGGAAGGGATGGAAACACTCGATGTGAGTTATGATAAACTAGCAGCTTTCCGCGACAACTTTACGGTGGGGATGGATTGGGATAGTTTCGGAATCAGAATTTAAGGGTTTCATGTTGCAGAGTTGCAGGTTGCAGAGTTTCAAGTTGAGAATTATCACATGATTTTATGCACCGAAATCAAGTAAGTCAAATTCTGCATTTTCACGTTTCCAAATTTCCAAATTGTCACATTATCGCATTATCACATTAACACATTATCGCATTATCGTATTTTTTAATTCTTTCTCGGTATCTTTGCCGTCGTTAGAACTAAGCATGGACAAATACTTAATAGTTGGTTTAGGTAATATTGGCGAGGAGTATGCGAATACCCGTCATAATATCGGTTTTATTGTAGCCGATGCTTTGGCTAACGAACTTGGGGCAAAATTCTCCATCGAAAGACATGCTTTTATGGCCGAGGCCCGGTTGAAAAATAAACAATTCCTCATTCTGAAGCCAACCACCTACATGAACCTTAGCGGCAAGGCTGTGAAATACTGGATGGATAAGGAGAATATTCCTCTAGAAAATATACTCATTGTTACCGACGACATTGACCTGGATTTGGGCGTTTTACGTATGCGTACCAAAGGCAGCGGAGGAAGCCACAACGGGTTGAACCACATTATCGAAACACTTCTTACTTCGGAATGGACCCGCCTGCGTTTCGGGATCGGAAATGATTACGCGCGGGGATTCCAGGTTGATTATGTGCTGGGTCGCTGGTCAACTGCAGACGAGAAAATACTTGTTCCACGCATCGAAGCAGCCGTTTCCATTATCAGAAGTTTTATACTGGAGGGTGCTACACGCACCATGTCGGCATTTAATAATAAATAAATTTTCTCCGAAAGGTTTAGAAAGTATTTTTCATTTTTTATTGTCCCCAATAAAAAGTACATTTGTTTTCAAATGTATGTTTCCTTAAAAAACCCAAATATGAAAACGTATTTTTCGATTCTTTTAATCGCTGTTTGCATCAGTATAACAGTATCGGTACAAGCCCAGAACAAAATAGGCATTCGTGCCGGATATCAGAGTTCAACCTGGCACAAGGACGGTTCACAATTAGCTGGCTCCGACGCTAACAGTAGTTTTTATGCCGGATTGTTCAAGGAAAAAAAATTGATACCCTTATTGCATTTAGGGTTTGGGCTTGAGTATTTGCAAAACGGGGCAAAATTGGCTGGCGACAACAAACAGGTGATAAATTACCTGGGTATTCCGGTCTACCTGAAAGCTAAAGTTGGACCTTTCTATGCATTGACGGGCCTGGGTTTAAATATTAAACTGTCAGAAAAATATTTTGAAGGTGACAATTCTGTTTCTGTTCCTGAAGGCTCTAAAACCAAAGGTGTTGACTATCCTTTTATATTGGGTGCAGGATTCAAAATCCTGATGTTCTCAATTGAGGCTCGCTACCACTGGGGACTTGGTGATATCAACAACGGTATAACAAATCAATACCTTCAAGTCGGGGCAGCGCTTTCTTTATAAATACTGAGGGCTGCCTCTCGTTATTGAAATGGATAGATGCAGCGTTTGCATGCAATTCCCTGTTATTTAAGGCGATCACTTAAGTTAACTCGTGGTAATGCCTGAGTTAGCTGTATTAAATTATTAGGATTATTAGGACACTGAGGTTCAGTAGTTTATAAATTTAAAATACGTGTTTTACTTACACCCGTCTGTATTGTTCCGAAACCCATTCGATTTACCTTCACATTTTATCATAATTCCATTTATACAGG
>CAIXAQ010000636.1 GCA_903917425.1 uncultured Bacteroidales bacterium | reverse complement strand
GTTGAAAAATTTCATTAAATCTGTGAATCTGTGGCATTTGTACACTTGATTTTTTTTATTTAGTGGCTGAATAGTTACAATGTTCTTAATCCCTTAACGAATGTTATGCCTGAAAGAGCAACAAATTAAAAGCCAAGACACTAGGAGGCACTTAGGCCACGCAGGAACTTGCAGAAAAATGAACGGAAACTTTATTTTGTGCCTCCGTGTCTTAACCGTGCCTCCGCAGCTGTTAAATTCAAATCGATGATCTACTTATAATAATTGCGCTGACTAAAATATGAAATTTACCAAAGCGAACCACAGTATCGTGAACTTACCCGAATTATTTTATTGTGAACAAAGTAAGAATCAATTTTGTTTCCTATTTTTACCATTTAATCATGAAATTTATTTCCCATTTTACAAGTACTAAAATGTCAGATTGTAAATGGTTTATTACTGTATTTTTCGTTTGTTTCACTTGGAACGCTTTATCAAACTGATAATCATAAAATTAAATTTATCAACTAAATCCCCCCACATGAAAACTTTAAAATTTCTTTTAATCTTCCTATTCATCGCGTCGCTTTCAGTAATATCGAAAGCACAGAATGTTGACGAAATCCTTAAAAAACATGCCGAAGCAATCGGAGGCCTGGATAACTGGGCGAAAATTAAGACGATGAAGTTTGAAATGGCGATGAAGATGCAGGGCATGGAAATACAGATAAATGTGGCCCAGGTTAATTGTTCGGCAATGAGAACCGACATTACTGTTATGGGAATGAGCGGATATACTATCATCACAAAGACAAACGGCTGGAATTATATGCCATTTAACGGGCAAACTAAGCCGGAACCGATGACCGAAGATCTTTTAAAAAGCTCCCAGGATGAACTCTGTGTACTTGATCAGTTGCTCAGATACAAAGAAACCGGAGATAAACTGGAATACCTGGGAACCGATGATGTTGATGGAACTGAATGTTTGAAACTAAAATTGACTGACAAGATTGGCAAAGAAACCACCTATTTCCTTGATTCCGAAACCTACCTGGTAACAAAGAAAACAGTTAAAGCTAATGTTAACGGGCAGGTGTTTGAGAATTCAGCTACCATGGGTAATTACCAGAAACTGGAAGAAGGTATAATCGTAGCCATGAGCACCCAAACCGGCGGAGGAGAGATGGAAATAAAAAAAATAACTGTTAACCCTGAGGTTGACGAAAACATCTTTAAGCTTCCAAATTAATTGATTTAAATGCTTATCCATGTAATCCATGGTTTGCAGTCGGAAGCCCAAAGTCAGTAATCCGATATAAGTTAAATCTATAATTATGGGGTTTATTATATTGGATTATCCCTTTTAACTCATTGAAAATGAATTATTCTTCACTTTAAAAAATGTTTAGTGAAATCTGCCAGGTTAATTGAATTATAACCTCAGTTTCTTTACACACTCACTTTCTCTGTTATAACTTCCGAATTCCGTCTACTATCAAAAAAAATCGAGTCAGAATTATGAAAAAAACATCCATTCTTATCAGTCTTCTGCTGGTTAGCGGACTGATAATTGCACAGAGCAAGGTAAGTTCCTCTCTTTTTAGCGTCATGGAAGCCCGGGCACTTGGTTCAGCAACAATGAGTGGCCGGATAACTGCCATTGAAGGCGTTGTTTCCGACGAGGGCAAAACCATCTATATAGGAACGGCTGGTGGCGGAGTCTGGAAATCGACGAGCGCAGGGGTTTCATCCAAACCGATTTTCGATAAGTATTGCCAATCCATAGGTGCTTTAGCCATTGATCAGAAGAATCCCCAGGTCATTTATGTAGGAACCGGTGAAAGCAATATGCGGAATTCGGTTTCGATTGGTGACGGGATGTATAAATCCACCGACGGTGGTGATAACTGGAAAAAAATTGGACTTGACAGCACCGAGCATATTTCGAAAATCATTATAAATCCTTTAAATTCTGACGAGATTTATGTTACAGTTCCCGGACCGCTATGGAGCGACAGCAAGCATAGAGGCCTTTACAAATCGGGCGATGGGGGCGCAACCTGGCAAAAAATTCTTTATATTGATAAGCAGACAGGTTGTGCCGACCTGTTGATGGACCCTGTTCATCCTGAGATTCTGCTGGCATCGACCTGGCAATTCAGGCGCACTCCTTATAGTTTTAATTCGGGAGGCAATGGCAGCGGGATGTATAAGAGTGAAGATGGCGGTGCAACCTGGCGCGAGATTAAAAACGGCTTGCCTGTAAAACCTTTTGGCCGTATTGCCATGTGCCTTGCTCCGAGCGATCCAAAGCAGATGTTTGCTATTGTCGAAAGCAATAATACAGGGTTATACATTTCATCCGATGGAGGTGAAAACTGGAAAAGCCAGAGTGCATCATTTAATATTGTTTCCCGTCCGTTCTATTTCAGCACCATTGCCGTCGATCCCAGGGATCCTAAACGGGTTTATCGTCCTGCTTTATCATTCTCGTTCAGTACTGACGG
>CAIXAQ010000635.1 GCA_903917425.1 uncultured Bacteroidales bacterium | reverse complement strand
ATCAGACGATCTATTCGTCTGTTTCAGTTGATGCCACTTGAGAGTGGCATCCAATAAAAAGATGACAGGTTCGATATACACTCCAGTCATTTTGTTTCAGTTGATGCCACTTGAGAGTGGCATCCAATATCTACAAAATTAAGCATTTTGATAATACCTGTTTAATAATTGTTGTCCTTAGTGCTTATTTTTGAAGCAGTTGCAATTTTCTCGAAAATAGGGGTGCAGGCAATGTGATTTTTTATCTCAAATAAACATTTCAAAATGTCAACGAACTGTTAATGAGGTTTTTATCGTACTTAATTTTTCGCAAATGTTTTCTGTTATTTTGCACGAACTGCATTTTCGTTTTTTTTGCAAAATGCGTTTTTTAACACATTGAAATTGAACTGATTAAAAAAACCTGAAAAATGGTTTTTCGAAAATGTTTTTTCGCACTATCCAATTAGTCCTATTTTCTATGTTTTACAGGTTTACCCATTTACCGGTTGTTTGCAGCAAACTTGTTATCAGCACTTTGTAAAACTAAATTTTTCGCAAATGGTTTATTGATTTACAGCATCTTAACTACATCGGAATTTTCGGTTTTGCCTTTCAAAAAACTGCGTTGGTTTACACAATGCTTGCAAAGGTAGTACAGCAGTATGGTATCTTTTCCTTCTTTTATAGTTTTGTACAATTCCTGTTTCATGGTTTCGGCTTTGGTGCGGTGTAGCATACATTCGAACACGCTGTAGTTAACCCGTTCGCCATAGTTTTCGAGTATTTTGGCCACTTTCTGCCGCCGCTTGTCGGAAGCTATATCGTAGGCTACAATTATAAACAGCTCTGTTACCATTTTGCTATATAGGGTTTGTACGGTTTTTCGCCTGCAAGGTGGAGTTTGAGGGCATGTGCCTGCATACGTATAATCTCGATGAGGCGGTATTCGCCCTTACGAAACTTTTCCTTGTTATTGAGGCGTTCCAGTATTTTTTCGGTGAGTCGTTTTTTGGTTTCGTGGGTTAAAAGCCCTTTTTCCACCTTCATTTCCTCGCTTTTGGTGATTAGCGAAAACACTACTTTATCAACGGCCTGCTGCCTGAATTCTTCAATCAGATCGAATGCGAGTGTAGGCTTATTGGGTTGCATGGCATGTAAAAAGCTGATATTCGGATTAAGTTGCTCCCGGATTATCGCATCCCATACGCGGCTGTATAGTATGCCATAGCCATAATTAAGCAGACAATTTACCAGGTCAGTTGCTCCCTGGTGTTGCCTTGTTTCGAATGCTGTATAATTGTTGAGCAGCCGCATTATCATATCCCAATAACAGGCAGCGGCATGACCCTCGTATCCCATAATAATGTTGCGGGCTGTGTCAATATTGGGTTCGGCGCAAAGGTTCACTTTGGTAATGGAGTTTTCGATAGCCCCGGTATGGTGAACAAATGCTTCGGCATAATCAGCATCTTTGCCTTTGCGGTATTTATAATAATATTTGATCAGATAGAGCTGGTTTTTCAGTTTTCCGGTAATGATGCTTTTCATAAGTGCCAGCCCAAGTCCGTTTTCGAGTGCTTTAACCTGTGCCAGCCCCAGGCTGGCATCGGGGTAAATGGGCGCAAAAAGCTTTGCATAAGGCAAGCCATCGAAGCCTATAAAATGAATGGGGATTTGATTTGAAGCGCAAAATTGAATCACGTTGCTCGATAACGATACCCCTTGGGAGAGTATGGTTATACTCTGCAGGTTTTGAACCGGAGCTGTGAACTTGTTTTCGCCTTTTTCCTTTACGGTT
>CAIXAQ010000634.1 GCA_903917425.1 uncultured Bacteroidales bacterium | reverse complement strand
TTTAACTGAACTGCCTGCAAATCGGAACCTGCATCAGGTTCAGTAAGATCCATGGCTGCTGTGGCACCTTTGTGGAAACGGGGCAGAAATTCCGCCTTGATCTCCTCGGAACCAAATTCATGAATGGTTTCGGCACAATCCTGTAATCCCCATATATTTGAAAACCCGGCATCGGCACGCGAAACAATTTCGCCCGACATTACATAGGGAACTGTTGGTATGTTGAGCCCATCGTATTCCCTCGGAAGTGTAAAACCAACCAGGCCGGCTTTTACAAGTGCATCGTAGTTTTGTTGTGTACCGCGGGCATATTTTACTTCATTGTTGATCAGCGTTGGTCCTTCTTTATCAACCGATTCGGCGTTTGGGCCAATGATTTCCCCGCTTATTTCACCGATGATTTCCATCACTTTATCGTAATTATCAATGGCATCTTCGAAATCGAGAGGAGCAAAATCGTATTTTTCTTTCTGGCTATAGCCTGACTCTTTAAGCTTCACAATTTTCTCCATCAAAGGATGGTTGAGGTGAAACCTGAGATGAGGATTATCGGTATAGAAATTTTCCATTTGGGTCAGTAGATTTACTTCGAGTTTTTCTTGTAATATTTAATCATTTTCGGAATCACATCCGCAACATTTCCTACAATAGTAAAGTCAGCGATGCTATTGATAGGAGCGCTGATATCTGTATTGATAGAAATAATCTGGGCCGACTGGTCCATACCGGCACGGTGCTGCACTGCACCTGAAATTCCGCAGGCAATGTAAAGTTTAGGCCTCACTGTTACACCTGTCTGGCCAACCTGGCGCTCGTGTTCAACAAAACCGGCATCCACAGCGGCACGTGAAGCACCAACCTGTGCCCCGAGTATGTCAGCAAGTTGGAAAAGCAGGTTGAAATTCTCTTTTGAACCAACACCATAACCTCCTGATATGATAACCTGAGAGTTTTTAATGTCGATCTTGCTCTTTTCCATGTGGCGCTCAATGATGGTAACGGCAAAATCGTCATCCTTGAGAATGGACTTGGCATCCATCTTTTTGAGCTTACCTTTAAACTTGTTCGAAAATATTTCCTTTTTCATCACACCTTCGCGAACGGTAGCCATTTGAGGGCGGGTTTCGGGATTAATGATGGTAGCAATAATATTTCCTCCAAAAGCAGGCCTGATCTGGTATAGAAGGTTTTTGTACTCGGTCTGTGATTTATTTTCGAAATGGTCGCCAATTTCGAGGCTGGTACAATCGGCAGTTAAGCCACAACGCAGTGCTGATGCCACGCGCGGAGCAATATCGCGGCCAATGCTTGTAGCGCCAAATAGAGCTATTTCCGGTTTTTCTTTACCAAACAGGTCAAGTATGATTGAAGCGTGTGGTAAAGTGGTATAAGGAAAAAGTCTTTCATCCTCGGCATAATGTATTACATCGACACCGTATGGGTATAATAAAGCTTCAAGATTTAAAACTTTGTTACCAATTACGACTGCCTCAAGTTTTACATTCAGGTCGTCGGCCAGTTTTTTACCTTTCGATAAAAGTTCAAGGCTGACATCTGCTATCGATCCTTCTTCAGAAACTTCGCAATAAACAAATATGTTGTTCACGTGCTTTTTATATTAATCAGTAAATTTATTTTTTTTCGATGATTAACCAATTATATGGCTACCAATCAGTTCCTGCATAAGCGACTCAATTTCCTTATCGGAACTGCCCATGACTTTTGAATCTTTATGCTGAAAAACAACATTTTCGATCTTTTTTACTTTGGTTGGCGATCCTGAAAGTCCAAGCATTTCTACCTGGGCGTTCAGATCATCGGCCGTCCATTCGTCAATTAGAAGATATGGCCTGTCGTTATATAATTCGGTATAATCTTTTGTCTCGTTCTGAAGTTCAGTTACAGTGCGGGCATGTTTGTATTTCATGAGTAACTTGGCAACCCGCTGGCGGCAAACCGGGGCGGACCCATGCACAGTAATGGCGGCAGGTAAGGTAGAGTTAACCACTTCAACGCCCATTTCGAGCCTTCGTTTAACTATGATCTTTTTAGCATCAACCGAAAGAATTTCCTCTGCATAGGTAATTTGCGGAATACCCAACTTTTCGGCGGTCTGCGGACCTACCTGGGCTGTATCGCCATCAATTGCCTGGCGCCCGGAGATAACCAGGTGGTAAGGTGCCAGTTTTTTGCAAGCCAGTGATAAAGCATAGGAAGTGGCGAGTGTATCGGAACCGGCAAATTTGCGGTCGGTGATCAGGTAACCCCTGTCGGCACCCCTATACATAGCTTCACGAATGATTTCGGCTGCCCGGAACGGGCCCATGGTCAGAATGATGACCTCAGCTTCGGGAATTTTATCCTTGATGCTTAGCGCCTGTTCGAGGGCATGTAAATCTTCGGGGTTGAAAATAGCAGGAAGAGCTGCCCTGTTAACAGTGCCATCAGCTTTCATGGCATCTTTTCCAACATTCCGTGTATCCGGAACCTGCTTGGCTAACACAATTATTCTAAAACGCATAAATGGTAAATCAGGTTATGACTTGATTTAAATTAAGTCAAAAGTGTATTGCAATGGGGAATTCAGGCCGCAAATTTACACTTTTAGGGCTTAACTCCAAGAAAAAAACTTGTAATGACGACAGAATCAAGGTGTTAAATATGCAGCAAAATGCATATCTGCCTATATATGAACAGGTTAACCTTTAATAAATAGCTGACTTCTATACCAATTATCCAGAATAAATTGATTCCTGTCGACTTTGTGGAATGACGTAATTCATTCTTAAAATCAGATTATTTCTTAATCCTCACACTAAGATACATGGACTGGTAAATCTTCAGTTTTGTTTTTTTATCATCAACAGGATAAGTCCATTTGCCTTGTTTGCCATATTTAAAAACCGTTGGATTACCGCTGATCC
>CAIXAQ010000633.1 GCA_903917425.1 uncultured Bacteroidales bacterium | reverse complement strand
GTTTAATTTCCCGTATAAATTGGTTATTGAAACTGAAAATAAGCTTTGTTTTCGATGTATTCGTTTAATATGGTGAGCATATCACTCTGGCACATCAAAATAATATCTTGCCCTTTTTATTTGATCAAACCCTTTGGTAGTAATATGGGTATATATTTAATTGGTTTTGCTGCTTTCGTGCCCCAGCATCGATTGGATGTAACGAAGTTATTAACGCTTTCTCACAACCACCGCCGCCACCCGATCCTGCTAATTCTACTTTTGGTAATAAGTGAGGTAGGCAGAAGCGTATCATTTGCAAACGGAACCACGATATTAGCTATCCTTGGTTTTGCGTATCTAGGCAGAAAAAGATATGTGTCAATTTATTAAACCGATTGTTGACAAAAAGCAAATCCCATATCTTTTTTAATCCCTAACCGGTAGTATATGTTTAATATTCTTAAAACTAAACCCGAAAATCCAATTTCCCGCGTATTGAGCGACTTTTCTACAAATAAGAAAATGTCAGTCATTAATCTGTTGCTATGCATTCCGCTCGGTGATCCGGAAGAAGACATCAATGAGTGAATAGTGAAGAGTTTTATAGGTAAATCGTTATTGGCTCTTTATTAATGGGTAACTGCAATAGGGCTTTAGCCGGAATAACGTTTTTTTCGATAGGCAATCAGAAATACCTATGAAACGAAAAAAACTTATGAAGCGGATGCCCGATGCGCGATAATAGAAAAGCAGAAATACCAGGAGCGCAATTACATGGGATATAATATGCGAGACTGGCTGTTTGAAGGATTTACAACGCGAAAGGATTCGTACTGCGGCAAGGGGCTTAAAAATAATACTGCGCTTTGCTGGTACCATTGAAAAGTTAAGCTTCGGAATCAACGTTTCAGAATTCATTTTTCCTGGTATTCCGGCTATTTATTTTTTTTCTTTAGAATAATAATATCTCCAGTCGAAACCCAGTTTTATGCCTAACATCCAAACTGGTTTTAATTTCATGGGTTCCACTTCCGGATGTGACACCATGGTAACTTTTCCGGGAATATCAACTGCGGTATGAAGTTGAATTACAAGACTTGCGCTTTGCTTACGTGAGAATGTTCTGATAGGCCTGTATTCAAAAAGAGGAAAATCGAGTTTAGTGGAACGCACCGTAACTAATGCCCAGAGATCTTCCCCCAACCTGTCGTCAGGAACAAGGAAAGCATCTGCTCCCTGAAGTGAGCCGTATAAATAAATTCCAACTTCCCGTCCTAAGATAAATTGAAACCTGCCTGCGGACGTTATCATTCCAGTCTGCCAGGGAATTAGTCCTCCCTGGGCTGCGGTGGAAACCATTTTATTAAATGATTTTGGGGCGAAAAAATACAGTATCGGACCAGCAATCAGAAGATCACCTGGGATCACATAATATGGCAGGCGAATGCGGGCATACAGAGCCTCCCTGGAAGGAATAGCCGAAAGTATAGAGCCAAACTGATTGTATCCCGGATCACTCGCTATTTTTATGGACGAAGCCCCATCCAGTCTCCAACCCAGGTCAAGGAATACAAGCCCGTCGCCGGATTCATTAAGAACACCATCCATTCCCAAACCCATGTGAATGGCAAATTCAAGCCCGGGAACCACACCGGCAGATGTCTGACTTTCGCCAAAACCACCGGAAACCAACGAAAAATTAGCACCAGGCGCTATGCCTATAAAAGGTCCCAATTGCGATCGGAACCGGGGTATTTCACCAAGCCCGGTAGCAAGTCCGGGAACAGGAGTGGTGATCAGAATATCTTCATACAAAATCCTGAAAGCCGTATCCACTTTTCGGGGCGGTGTTATATTAGCTTTTGCTATATTGAAAGTATCGGGAGTGAATACCTTTACCTGATCAGTATACATCATCCGCTTTTTGCTGCTTCGTGTGGCTTCCAGGACTTGTACAAGACTCAAAAGCACAGTATTTGCTGCTACTTCAGCATCTGGTGAACGCAAATAGGCATCACCGGTTAGCACCATCCGTTTTCCATTCCAGGTAGTCACTTCAAGCCCGTGTTCATCATAATAATCATGGGTGCCTTTTCGAAGGGCCGCGTTTCCCCATAACCCGGCTACATGACCTGCTGAAAAACCATCTTCCAGGAAATGCAAAGCAAAGGCTTCGTCGGCCATCAATGCCAGGGCAAGTGATGATTGCTGCTCCGGGGAAAGGTTTTCCGTTGCCAACCTATTGGCTTTTAATATTGCGCTGGTATGATACCAGGTGTATGTACCAATGAGGTTTACTTCAGAACCTTCCTTATAACAGGTTGCGAAATAGTCATTTGCCGATGTATTCACATCCGGCCGGGCAAGCATAAAGTGTACATTGTTCGAACCTGCACGTGTTACATATTCGGGATCAGCACGAAGGAGCCGCAGATCGGAATCCCTCAATTCGCCTTCGCGTTCACTCCTGTTTTTTGATGCGGTGATCCCGTTTTTAAGCCTGGCTGCCACATCGGCAACATCAAGTATCCAATCTGTATGTAAAATAGTTTGAACCATGTTTTCCGAGGAAGTAGAGTGGTCACCGGCAATGGCAGGAAAAGCAGCATAATCGAGGTATTTCGGATGCTCATTTAGTGTAGCGTCGGCAACTAATACATCAAGCCTGTTTTCATAGCCTTTCCTTGCCATGGCCCATAGCCGATCAAGTATCAAACGCTGAGCTGAATCAAGTTTCTGAATGGCAAGTAATGTGATATCCCTATGTTCGGGATAAACCCAGGCACGGCTGCTATTCACTATGGCTAAGACCATCAGGATGATCACGACTGGCTTTTTAAGCATGGGCTGAAGGGTTGAAATGTATGTTATCGATTAATAGCCAGATAATATAGTTTCACTAAATTATCCAAAATATATAAACATAGCGATTTAAAAATTGTTTCGGAACCTGATCTTC
>CAIXAQ010000632.1 GCA_903917425.1 uncultured Bacteroidales bacterium | reverse complement strand
CATTATTTGATTCTTTAACAACGGTGAATCTTAAGCCCCGGAAATCTCTGTTCATCAGCCTTCAGTAATCTTCAATCGCTGTATGGTGTTCGAATTTTGAACTATTTTTTCTTGATTTTTTTCAATATCGGTTCAATTCCCAGTAACGAGGCAGATGGTTTTGCGTCACCCAATAAAAATCCCCAGGGTTTTAAAGTTTCGATATGGTCGAAAATGAGTTTAATGATGGCAAGAAGCGGGATTGAAAGAAACATGCCGGAAATGCCCCACAAAGCATTGCCTGCAAATACAACTATAATGGAAAAAAGTGCATTGATTTTTACTTTGGAGGAAACTATTAAAGGTACAATCAGGTTGTTGTCGATGAGCTGGATGATATAATAAATCACCAGCACATACAAGGCATACCAGGCTGAGTCTTTGGTGGCAAAAGCGATCAACATTGGCAAGGCAACAGCCACCAGCCCGCCTATGTATGGAATTACATTCAATAATGCTCCGATGATGCCTAAAAGAATGGCGTACTGTATTCCAAGTATGAACAATGCAGCAATTTCCATTAATGCAATCATCACTGCTTCTATTATCAGACCCGAGAGGTAACGTTGAATAAGCGTCTTGGTCTGGTTCACAATTTCACTTACCTGGGTTTGGTTCCCCGATCCAAAGAGCCTGTGAATGAATTCGATGAGCAGGGAATGGTAATAGAGTATAACAAAGACATAAACGGGTACTAAAAGCATCACCATCAAAGCATTACCAACCACAAACAAGGTTTGCCCGATGGCGGCATTGCTGTTACTGAGTAGTTCGGCTTTTGTTTTTACAATCCATTGATGAACATTCCACGGGTTTATATCGAAATGTCGTGATACCCATGTTGTGGCCTCACTGAGCATCAGGGTGAATTTATCAACCAGCACCGGCCATGTTTCGCTAAAACGGCTCACCTGGTTAAATGTGAGCAATCCAATTGCCCCAACCGCTATAAAAGTCAGAAGCAACGTGATTATTATGGCAATAATCCTGTGAATTTTGAGCCGTACAAAAAAATTCACCACCGGGTGAAGAACGATGGCGATGATTACGGCAAAAACAATAGGCACAATAATGCTTTGAGCAATGTAAAGCATGCTGATAAAGACAAACAATCCAATTAAAAGGAGCGAAGCTTTCGCGTAAAACGGAAATTTAATTTCTCTTGCCGTCACAACTCTTTGGTTTTATTTGTGTTATGAATGAAACTGCCTTGAAAATCATACATTCCAAGGCAGTTTTTTATCTGTATTAATTCAGCTTATTTTGCTTTTGCCTTTTCGGCAAATTCAGATGCATCTGATTTTGTTTTTTCGGCAAATTCGGTAACATCAGCTTTTGCCTTATCAAATTTCCCGCTAACGCTTTCCTTGAAATCATCAAATTTGTTTTTCAATGAATCCGATACGTCTTTACCTTTCTTAGTTATTTTATTCTGGGTTTCTGACCCTTTGTCAGGAGCTAATAAAACTCCCAAAACTGCCCCGGTAGCGACACCGGCCAATACGCCTAATACTACTTTTCCTGTACTCATGATTTCTGTTTTTAATTGTTTAAAATAAAATGACTAAGAGCAATAAGATGATAATTATCGCGCCTACTGAAATATAGATGCCACCGCCCATTTCGGCGGCCTGCTTTTTGATTGAACGGACTTCTTTGCGCAATTCGCGTTTTTCCGATGAATTCAGATCCGACTTGTCCATGTTGTTTATTTCGTTGAGCCTTAATTCCAGCACTTTAACTTTTGCGGCATCAGCAGCGCTGTACACTACTTCTGATTTTGGTGCATTTTTTGGCAAAGTCGACGCATTCGATTGGCCAGGGTAAAATGTTAACGACAAAAAGATTGCCATTACAATAAATGTGATTTTTTTCATGATATCAGCTTTTTATTTGGTTAAATTTATAAAATATTCCTGCCCTGAATTACCCGTAAGATTATGGCAATAAGCGCAATAACAAGAAGAATGTGTACTAATCCGCCAAAACTATAGGCGAAAAATCCGATTGCCCATGCAACAACCAGGATTACTGCGAAGATGTAAAGTAGATTTCCCATGATACTTATTTTTATAGAGTTAAAGTTTTTTTATGTAACAATATATTTCATTGGCCAATTTCCGGAACAATGTGTGTCATTGATTACAGGAACAAAGGTATTACTCACTGTACCGGCTGGCATTACACAATTTACCCTATAAGTTACATCATTCACACATCAGGAAATTGAAGCATCTGCAATCTTGCAGTAAATTGAAACCTGGAAATCACTACTTTCAACACTACTGGTTGGAGATGCCGGTTAAAAGGAATAAAAAATGCCCGCAGCTATTCACTGCGGACACCAGGCGGCCTTAGATGTACCACTGTTAAGCGGATACACGTCAGGAT
>CAIXAQ010000631.1 GCA_903917425.1 uncultured Bacteroidales bacterium | reverse complement strand
AATGAATATCCCCGTCAATCCATATTCCGCTTTTGTGAAACCGCCTTCTCGTGTAAACAAATAGGTGTTCAAGAAGCCCAATACAAAGCCGGTATATACGACTACAGAGGAGATGATACTTTGCCGGCGAATTTGGCTCATGCTTAAATTTTCTTGCAGATTTACATGAAATTACCAGGTTATCTGCATCTTTTCATAGCCTCAACATCAATAAAACACATAAGACCCAAACACCCATGAAACTAGGCAAAGTAACAGGCACAGTAGTCAGCACGATAAAAGTGGCTTCATTTGAAGGGATCAAACTGATGCTTGTGCAACCGCTGAATGAAAAGTTGGAAGCGCTTGGCGATCCGATTGTCGCGTTCGATACTATACAGGCTGGCGTGGGCGACCTTATTTATTACGAAACAAGCAAGGAAGCCGGGCGGATACTCGAAACTACGATGAATCCCTGCGATGCAGCCATAGTGGGTATAGTTGATAAAATGGAAGTGGAGGGTGCAAAATGATCTTAGCCAAAATAATCGGGAATGTAGTTTCCACCGCGAAAGTAGCTGATTACGAATCACGTAAGATTCTGATTGTTCAGCCTGTCGATCCTTCAGGTGTGGCAAAAGGGCAATCCTTCCTTGCCATCGATACCGTTCAGGCCGGTATGGGTGATACGGTTTTAATCCTCGAAGAAGGCGGCTCAGCCAGGATGATTCTGAACGAACCAGAAACTTTTACAATAAAAGCGGTCATTGCCGGTATAGTTGATCATATAAGCATGTAATTTTGCAGGCGGGGAATCATATGAGAAATCGGATTTACAGGTTTTGTTTGAGAACTTCACAAAATAAATATGTAATGAATACTGTTGACCAGGTTAAGAGAGTTGCCATTGGCGCCGACCATGGTTCGTTCGATGCGAAAGAAATGCTGAAAGCGTACCTCCAAACGGCTGGCTATAAAGTGTTTGACGTAGGAACAACTAACAGTACCGAAAAAGTTGATTACCCGGATTTTGCCATCGCTGTTTCACAAAAAGTTGTCAGCGGCGAATGTGAACGCGGGATCATGCTGGATGCCGCCGGAATCGGTTCATCCATGGTGTGCAACAAGGTACACGGAATTCGCGCGGCACTGTGCTGGAGCAACAAAACGATCATGAACAGCCGCGAGCACAACAACGCGAATGTTCTCACCATGGGAACGGCACAGCACAATGCCGCTGAACTTTGCACCATGGCAAAGTTATGGCTCGAAACAAAATTTGAAGGCGGAAGGCATTGGCCTCGTATCAATAAAATGATGTCATTAGAAAGAAAAGGATAGCAGTATGGATCAGAATGAATTGATTGATAAAATTACGAAAGAGGTAATGCAGAGACTTAACGGCAAGTTAGGCGGACAGGGAGCTACAGACCAGGGTAATACAAAACCTCAGCCTGAAAGTTCAAGGATGTCCGCAACTGAACTGGCCGGATATATTGACCACACCTTATTGAAACCGGAAGCTATTGAATCACAGTTTGTTCAGCTGTGTGATGAAGCTGTAAAATATAAATTCAAGTCAGTTTGCGTTAACTCCTCCTGGGTGCCTTTTGTCGCTAAAAAACTGAGAGGAACGGGGATTATTATCTGCTCGGTCATCGGTTTTCCGTTGGGAGGAATGGACACCCGAAGCAAAGCGTTTGAAGCGCGCAGTGCTATTGCAAGCGGGGCAACTGAACTTGATATGGTTCTGAATGTCGGTGCCCTGAAATCAGGAAACCTCAAACTGGTAGAAGAAGACATCAGGGCAATAAAAAGGGCTTGCCGAAGTACGACGCTGCTTAAAGTGATCCTCGAGACGGGCTTATTGACAGACGCCGAAAAAATCATTGCCTGCGAAATTTCCAAAAAAGCAGGTGCCGACTTTGTTAAAACCAGTACCGGTTTTGCCGGAAGCGGGGCAACTGTGCAGGATATTTCTCTTATGCGCCGGATTGTTGGTCCGCAAATGGGGGTGAAAGCCAGTGGTGGCATCAAGACTTTTGATCAGGCCATTGCCCTTATTCATGCAGGAGCCAGCAGGTTAGGTTGCGGAGCAAGCGTTGCCGTTGTAACTGGTACCGAAACGCAAAGCAATTATTAAAAATTTGGTAATCAATTAGTTCAATTAAAATATTGACAAACAAATATAAGCCACAGATTTCACAAATTTCACAGATAAATGTGCATTACTTTGCTCCAATTTTATTTTAAAAACTGCTTTCAGCAGTTTAAAACCTGTGTAATCAGCGTAATCTGTGGCTAAAATAGCATTTAAACAGCCTGATTATTTACAAAATTAGTTTCATATTCTCAATCTATTATCTTACCTGCTCTCAAAAGGAAGGCAAGTTTTTGCAAGGATGTTTTCACAATTCAGGCATAGTGAATTTGATCTGGTAACAAAAATCAGCTGGTAGAATAATATCTGCGAGGTACTTCGATGGTTCCGTTGCGGAGTCAACACTCCTAAGTCCAGCATTTTCTTCCTATCTTTGCCGTGAATTTCAAAAAACAGAACTTGAAAACTCCCGTTGAAATAAAGCAGATTGCCTTGAATACTATTTCGGAAGAAGCGTTAGCTGTCGAAGGCCTCAGGAAAAGTATCAATGACGATTTTGTTAAATGTGTCGAACTGATCATGCAATCTACCGGCAGGATAGTAGTTACCGGTGTTGGAAAGAGTGCCAATATTGCAGCAAAGATAGTTTCGACTCTTAATTCGACAGGTACACAGGCTATCTTCATGCATGCCGCCGATGCCGTTCATGGTGATTTGGGCATGATTCGGCCGGAAGATATTGTTATTTGTCTTTCGAAAAGCGGAAATACCCC
Source organism: uncultured Bacteroidales bacterium (assembly GCA_903917425.1). Lineage (GTDB taxonomy): Bacteria > Bacteroidota > Bacteroidia > Bacteroidales > UBA4417 > UBA4417. Next base: position 673 of record CAIXAQ010000631.1, on the reverse strand, counting down.
CGAAATCAAAGTTTTGATTCCATTACTGAAACTCATGGGCAATAAACTCGTTGCGCTTGTTGGTAACATCGATTCGCACCTGGCAAAGCAAGCTGATCTGATTCTCGATTCTTCGGTTGAGCGCGAAGCCTGCCCCAATAACCTGGCTCCGACATCAAGTACTACCGCGCAACTGGTTATGGGCGACGCACTTGCGGTGGCTTTGCTCGAATGCCGCGGATTGACGACAAGCGATTTTGCACGGTATCATCCTGGCGGCGCTCTGGGTAAACGCCTATATTTGCGTGTCGCCGACCTGTATTTTCATAACGAAAAACCGGTGGTTGCTCCCGGGGCAAGCATCATGGAGATTATCATGGAAATTTCATCAAAACGTTTAGGTTGCACCGCTGTGGTCGAAAACGACAAATTAGCCGGAATAATAACCGACGGCGATCTGAGGCGAATGCTTCAGAGCAACACCGATGTAAGTCACCTGAAAGCTGCAAATATTCTTTCGCAAAATCCGCTTACTGTTTCATCGGGCGAGATGGTGAGCGATGCACTCGATCTGATGCGTTCGCGCAATATCACACAGTTGCTGGTGGTCGATAATGGAGAATATTTGGGAGTGATTCATCTTCATGATATTTTGAAGGAAGGAATTATTTAAAGGGGTTAGGGTTTAGGGGTT
>CAIXAQ010000630.1 GCA_903917425.1 uncultured Bacteroidales bacterium | reverse complement strand
TGTCGCGCGATACACGTGCCATGACCGCTCTTTTCGAAATACTTAAAGGCCACGATCAGCCCGACAGCGGAACGTTCGAATGGGGACAAACGATTCTGAAAGCCTATCTGCCACTGGAATATGAAGATTTATTCAAATCGGATATGAGCCTGATGGATTGGCTTGCACAATATTCGACAGATACACATGAGGCTTACCTCAGGGGCTTTTTAGGAAAAATGCTTTTTGCAGGCGAAGAAATTTTCAAGAAAACCAATGTTCTGTCAGGAGGCGAGAAAGTGCGTTGCATGATTTCGCGCATGATGACCCGCAATGCCAACGTAATGCTGCTCGATACGCCTACCAACCACCTTGATCTTGAATCGATACAGGCATTTAACAATACACTTATTAAGTTTAAAGGCAATATTCTCATGTCGTCGCATGACCATGAGTTTATTCAGACTATCTGCAACCGCGTTATCGAAATCGGCCCCAAAGGAATGATTGACAAATTGATGGATTATGATGATTATACCAGCGACGAGAAACTGAAAGAACAGAGAAGTAAATTGTATTAGGTTTTTGAAGAAAAATAGTTAATCGTTAATGGGAAATCGTTAATCGTTAATGAAAAATAGTTAATCGTTTTTTGCTAATAGAAAATCGGCAATTATCCATTGTCAATTATCCATTGTCAATTGTCCATTGTCAATTATCCATTGTCAATTATCCATTGTCAATTGTCAATTATAAATGCAACTCCAACTTACATCCCCAACTGGTTCATTAAAAATTCGTAGATAAAGGTCCAGTTATCAATGCGTTGCGAAGTTGCCTGACCACTTCCGTGGCCACTGTTATAATCCATATGAAGGATAACAGGGTTAATCTGTCCCGGATTATTTTGCAGTGCGGCAACAAATTTCTTAGCATGAATCGGATCGACACGACTATCATTTTCACCCGCAGTAACCAACATCGTTGGAACATTAATCCCTTTACGTATATTCTGATACGGCGAATATTGCAGCAACCACCTGAAATCTGCTTCATTTTCGGCTGTGCCGTACTCAGGAATCCAGTATCGGGCGATCAGGAATTTTTCGTAACGAAGCATATCCAGTAAAGGGACCATACAAATAATTGCCTTGTACAAATCAGGACGTTGTGTAGCAACCGCACCCATTAGTAAACCGCCGTTACTGCCGCCCATGGCGACTATCTTCGAAGGATTCGTGTATTTTTCAGCTATCAGCCATTCGGCACAACTGTTAAAATCGTCGAAACAATTTTGCTTATTTGCCAGCATACCATCCTCATGCCATTTCTCGCCATATTCGTCGCCACCACGGATACCGGGTTCGACTACAATACCGCCGCGGTTGATGAACGAGGCATAAAACCCGTAATATCCAGGCTGAATACCCGAATTAAATCCGCCATAAGCAGTTAACAAAACAGGATTATTACCATCGAGTTTGACATCTTTTCTATGAACAACAAAAACGGGTACTCTGGTTTTATCTTTCGAAATATAGAATTTAATTTCGCCAACAATATTGCTCATATCCAATACTTCAGGGCGTTGGTAATAAAGCCGCCATTTAAAATTGGACGGTGAAGCCACATAAACTTTTGTTTCGGAAGTAAAAGTGCTCAGATATACATAAACCGAATCCTCTTCGCGATCGTAATTCATGCCGGCAACGCTTCCGGTTTCGGGCATTTCAATCTGTTTAATGCGTTTCCCGTTCAGGTCGAATAAGGTTAGCCTGCTCTGAATATCAATTTTATCCTGAATAATGATATTTTTCTTTGTAACGGCATAGCCTTGCATTACAGTTTTGCTTTCAGGAACAAGCACTTTCCAGTTTTTCGATTCCGGATTGTTTTTATCAGCCACCATTAATTTATAATTCGGGGCATTGTCGTTGGTAAAAATGTACAATTTATCGTCTATCGCATCTGGATAGCAATATGATTTTTTGCTTTCGTAAATCAACTGGCCATTATCAAAAGTTCCGGTTTTACGCATATAGCAATTGTTGGAATAGAAATCGCCCTCACCTGAGAAACTTACATCGCTGTACCTGTTATCATAGGTGTAAAAACTGTTTTTTGCATCAGCAGTTGTACCGACAAACTGAGCTTTTTCCTGCGGATCGCCTACAGTCCACCAAAAGGTTTTCAGAGGTTGCTGTTTGTCAATATCTTCTTTATTACGAAGTGTAAAATAAGCATGTTGCTGATCTTTAGTCCACTGGTATCCAAACGTATTTTCGAGAGGAGGATAAAGGATTTTTCCAGTTCTGGTATCGATGAGGTACGTTGTGGTGATTTCGGCCCCGCTTTTCTGAACGCTTACGGCTGCCCTTTCGCCATCATACGTATATGCAACGCCCGAAGTTGAAGTATTTCCTGAAGTATCCAATTTTACAGGATCCCATATCAATATTTTTTTTCCATCCAGAATGGTATATACTTTCGATTGCTTGTCGCCTTTGCGTTTTATGGTCTGAAATACACGCTTACCTTCTTTATTGAGCGGGCTTTCATAATCCCGATCGATATATGCTGCTATATCTTCGCGAAGACCTTCATGTTTTTTCTGCGAGCTTTCCAGAAATGTATTGCCATAATCATGTTGGGCGCGCGTCCAGTTAACTACTGCAGGATCGGTTTTATTTTCGAGCCAGCGGTATTCATCGGTAATCAAAACACCGTGCATGGTATCGGTAACAGGCTGCACCGGGGTTATTGGCGGGAAAAACGATTTTTGTGCCGAAACCGAAAATTGCACTAGAACAACGATTGAAAAGAAAATGATTGCTTTCATAATTTGCTTATTTATATACACTTACACAATGAACATAAGAATTAACCAGAGAAGAAAAGTCAAAAGTAGTTTATTTAGATTTGAAACTCCACCTAAATCAATTTGACTTTATGATAGAAACAAAATTACAGAAATATATCAGTAGTGCTACTCTACAATGTTGGGTAAATGCCGTTTTAGTCAACAATTCCATACAATATTCCAAATTTCAATCAATTCCTAAATAAAATACACTTACCTTTGTTTATCAAATATACATATATTGTTAAACATTTTTTATTCGATCTAAATAGCAGTGATTGAGATCTTTAAAAAATGAAGTTATAAAAAGGCAAATATTTAACAATTATTTAACTTTATTTAGATTGATTATAAATAATGTTGTTTAACTTTGCATTAGAAAATATAAACACTTAGCGTCATGACACAAATAGAATTCGATCATAAATTGATAAGCCTCTATCAAAATCTTGAATATTACGCTAACTTACTTACTTCGAATCGCGAAGAAGCTAAGGATCTTATTCAGGACACATATCTTAAAGCACTTGCAAACCGGGATAAATTCGCAGCAGATACCAATCTGAAGGCGTGGACCTATACAATCATGAAGAATACCTTCATCAACAATTACCGCCGCAACCAGAAAGCAAATACAATCATTGACAGCACCGAAGATTTATTTTACCTGAATATTCCGCGCAAATCAGATTTCCCTGCTCCGGATTCGAGATATTCGGAAAAAGAGATAAACAGGAGCATTGCCAATCTTGATGCCGATCAGCGGAAACCTTTCGAGATGCACCACGAAGGATATAAATACAAGGAAATAGCGGATCATTTAAACATCTCTATAGGTACAGTGAAAAGCAGGATTTTCTTTACCCGCCGCAAACTTATGGATACTTTGAAGGATTTTGCTGATTAATAATACAACCGTTATTAAGTTGAGAGCCACAGGATTCTGATGAATCTGTGGCTTTTTATTTGAAAACTACTTTGGGATGATTTCAGAATGTGGGGTGAGGAAACATTTTAGACTGTTAGGCTGTTAGACCATTGGCTGATACGCTGAAAGCAACTAACGATTTAACATCAACTATTAACCAATTAACGCACCTATTCCTTCTCCAGGCTGAGTTTTAGAATTGCGAAAATAAGTACGGCTGCGCTAACCCATTGAATCGGGGATAAAACCTTATGATTCACAAGGTAATCGAATAAAATAGCCGAAACGGGGAAACACAACTCACAAATTGTGGCAAGCATCGCTCTTATACGTGTAAGTCCGAAATAATACAGAAAAATAGCTCCTGAACCTGTCGTCAGGCCAATAATTAAAAAAATTATCCATTGTGAACCGGTAATTGAAGGAATGCTCTTCCACATTCCGGTGGAAAGTACAAACAACAACATTATAACACTTGTAAAAGCATAGCGATAGAAGGTGGCAGTGAAGAAACTGTATTTCTGCAATACTTTTTTACTAAAAACCGTTGAACTGCCAAATGCAAATGCTGCTAACAGGGAAAAACCGGCAGCCAGAGCCGTTTGACCACCTGTACCAAAATCAGGTAAATGGAAACCGAATGTGAGAAAATAGCCGGCACTGATTGCCAGTAATGACCACCACAGAAAATTTCGTTTCAATTTTTCGCCAAGTAATAAGGCAGCAAGCGTAATAGCAAATACCGGCTGAAGTTTTTGCAGGAGCACCACAATAGTAAGTGCCTTAAAATTAACCAGAAACAAAGCTTTTACAATGGCGAGAGTGCCAATGGCTCCGCCAAAAAGCGATAGCAAAAGGAACATCAACACATCACTCTTGGTAAAGCTTTTAATATATTTATACTCCTTATACATGAAAATATTCATCAAAAGGAAAGGAAGCGCATGAAAAATAAATACTACCATGCCAATATCCAGGCTATATAATCGGGGCGTAAGTACTATACCGTCAAGTCCCCATAAGGTGGCAGCAACACATATTGCCATCGCCCCGGTAAAAACTGCTTTGTTGAACTTCATAAAATAACTTTCTCAGTAAAAATCCTTTCAGGGGTGCAAAAGTAAGGTTTTTCGGCGATATTGATTTAGAAGCGGGTGTGGCAATATTAGATATTGGTGGTGGCACCAGTGATTTAGCCGTATTTTATGATGGTATCTTGAAGCATACTGCAGTAATACCATT
>CAIXAQ010000629.1 GCA_903917425.1 uncultured Bacteroidales bacterium | reverse complement strand
CTCTGGATGCTCGCGGTTTGTGTCCTTTTAACAACAATAGCCTTCAGTCCCGTTTTTAAAGCCGGTTTTGTAAGTTGGGACGATCCCGATTATGTTACCGCCAACCGTACCATCCAATCTTTGGGCAATTTCAGTAAAATCGTCACAACACCGGTTCAAGGGAATTACCATCCGCTTACCATGCTCTCGTTGGCTTTCAATTATGCTTATTCTGGCAAAGATGCTGCATCATATCACATTGTCAACTTGTTATTGCACCTGGCTAATGTGATCCTGGTTTTTTTCTTTGTTTTGCGACTGACAGGTAAAAAACACTGGATTGCATTTATAACTGCTTTGCTTTTCGGGATACATCCCCTGCATGTCGAATCCGTCGCCTGGGTTTCCGAACGGAAGGATGTACTCTATGCTTTCTTTTTCCTGGCAGGTCTGATCCGTTATTTAAAGTATCTCGAAAAACGTACTCTACTAAACCTATCAATAGTTCTTGGCCTTTTTGTGCTTTCATTACTTTCAAAACCCGCGGCTATCATTTTTCCGGTCGTGCTGTTTGCTATCGACTATTATCAGAACAGGCTTAGCGAAACCAAAACATATTTCGAAAAGATACCTTTCTTATTGCTATCACTTTTTTTTGGTTTTCTGACCATTCACGGACAATCTGTTCAGGGTGCCGTGAGCAGCGCTTCGACGTTTCCGTCACATTTCCGGTTTTTCTTCGGCTTTTACGGAATCATGATGTACCTGTATAACACTGTGATTCCTTTGAATTTATGCACTTTTTATCCTTATCCACCAATAAACAGTTCTTTACCCCTGGTATACTACCTGTCGCCTCTTGTGACCCTGCTGCTGGCAATCATATTTTTTATTTCCTTCAGAAAGAACAAATTGGTTGCTTTTTCTATTCTGTTCTACCTGGTTAACCTGGCCCTGGTACTGCAGTTTTTACCTGTGGGAAGCGCGGTAATAGCCGATCGATATGCATATATGCCACTTATAGGTATCTTCCTGGTACCAGGCTATTATTTTCAAAAATGGGCAGAATCCAATTCTGGCAAACCTCCTTCTGTTTCCATTGCTATCCTGGTGGTTGTGTTCATCGTTTTGACAATACTCTCTTTTAGGCAGTCTTCTACCTGGAAAAGCAGTGCCGCCTTATGGGATCATGCTATTTCGGTAATACCAAGCAGCAAGGCCTATACAAACCGGGGTTTGATTTATAAACTGGAAAATCAAAATGAGAAAGCCCTTGAGTTGTACACCCGTGCCATTGGAATAAATAAAGCGGAAAAAGACGCTTTGGTAAACCGCGGTAACATTTATTTTAATCAAAAAAAATACGACCTCGCCATAGCTGATTACGATAAGTGTATTTCTATCGATGGCACCGAGCAACTGGCGATTGAAAACAGGGGGGCAGCTTATGCAGCAACCGGTAAATTTGACCTGGCGCTTGCCGATATGAATCGGGCTCTTAAACTGAAACCCGAATCGGTAAACGGGTATGCCAACCGCGCTGTGGTTGAGCAGGCTTTGAATCAAAACCAGGCTGCTATCGATGATTTTTATTCTCATATGAAGTTCACCCCCGACGAAACCGGGAATGTATGGAATGCCATCGGCACTTTGCATCTGAAAATGAACGAAAACGAAAAAGCACTCGAATGTTTCACTAATGCAGTTGGAATAACTGAGAGTACTACATTCGTATACAACCGTGCCCTGGCACTTATTAATTTAGGGCGTAAAGATCAGGCACGGACCGACATTCAACGTGCCATTAAATTAGGAGCTAAAATAGATCCTGCCATTATGAAGAGACTGCAGTAGAAGAAGACACAAATTATCAGCATAGAACTAAAGATAAAAATAACATTTAAACCAATGGATATTTGGGCAGTATAAAGATTACCGGAAGCGCCTTTTTTAGTTCCCTTTGCATATACTCAGAGCATTGTTTGCTGCATTCGGATCGCCTTTGCTTTTCGCCACCCGGAAATCTTCGCAGGCTGCATCATCGTTACCCAGCATATGAAAACAAATTCCCCGAAGGTTAAAAAGATCGGGAGTGCCGTTGCCATTTTTTAAAGACAGGTTTATAGAACTAATGCATTTCATGTATTCATTTGCATAATAGTAGCAATAAGCTTTGCGGGCATTTACAATATCTGCATCATGTGCTTTGTTCGTAATTTCATTAAAGCATCTTAATGCTTCGGGGAAGTTTTTAAGGTTATAAAAATTCATTCCGGCGAAATAGATTTGCTCGAAGGGGAGAATGGGTATTAACCCGCTGATATAATGCTTTTGCTGCGTAATCAAACTGTCGCCTGGCATGTACTTTGATGCAGAATCAATACAGAATACGGCTTGTTTATAATGACCCGTTTCCTGATATAAGGATACAAGGTGCAGCCATGCTTGAGGATTGATCTTTTCGAGGGCGACAAAACCTTCAAGCATATTAATTGCTTTTGTTTTTTCGCCTTTTCCTTCGAGTACACTGCAGATAAACTCCAACGTGTTGTAGTACAATGGCTTCAAGGTGTTAGCTTTGTAAGCGTAAACCAGTGCACTGTCATTATTCCCCATCTTTGAGTAGGCCTGAGCCATAAAATATTCGCGCCAACCCATATACGGACTTGAGTTGTCAGGTCGTAAAAGGTCTATGGCATCCTGATACTTTTTTTCATTTATAAGGTATCGCGATTTGTACACTGCAATGGGCGTTGCGCTGTAGGTAACATTAGGTATGATAGGGAATTGATTAACTATAGTAACTGAAGAACGGTTGAAATTATTAAATTTAATATCCCCGTCAACTAAAAGTTGCATTTTTAAGGAATTGAAAAGGAGCAGAAGTATATAAGAGCAGAATATAAAGATGATAATATAAAGTAATGTAAGCAATTTTGTTAATTTGGAATTAACAGGTTTATTCCGCTTTTTTAAAGAAACCGATGAGAACGCAATCCCGGACCCTATGAAAACGGCGAAAAGCAGTTGTATCTCAGGTCTGTCGGCTGGGTAGTTAAAAAAAGCGTCAAAGCTGTAACAGAAAATTCCAAATGCAGGCAGGAAGAGATTACTAAAAGATTCCTCCTCAGTAACAGGTTTAAAAAATGCTTTCAGGAGATTAAAAAGCAGGAATACAAAAATAAAGATATAGAGCACACCCCCTAAAATTCCGGTTTCCGTGGTAATTTCAATGAAATCATTGTGCGCTTTGATCATAAAAGTAAAATCGGATTTCGTCGGATTTTCATATTTCAGAACACGGATTTTCCAGTTGCCTATACCAACTCCCATAAGCGGATCCTGCTTAAACAATATTACAGATCTTTTCCAGCTTTCGAGTCGTCCGTCTTCACCCTCCGAAATGGTCGACAGCCTCTCCGTATAGGTTTTATTATAGATATCGGTTGAAGTTTTCGGAAATAAATACTGCTGTGTAAGAGTGTAGGTTAAAAATGCCAAAGCCAAGACGGCAAAAAACATGATCAAGTTTTTAATCCGGAAACCATCTTTATTTCGCTTTGCCTGGAACAATATAAAAATGCTGTAAACAACTACCAGTAAAATGAGGCCAAGGTAAAATGCCCTGGTACTCATAAATAAAATAGCAAGTTCTGCAAATAAAAGTGCGAAGTACCCGAGTTTTCTTAGCCATTCTTTCTCAAAGGTCGCAAGCCATAAGGCAAAAGGAACTTTAACAAAGAGGGCAGCAGCCAGAATGTTTTTATTGGCGTATACTGATTTAATCTCCGAAATTGAAGTGACCTGCCTGGAGATATAAAGTAAAATATTGTAAAATACTGTAAAGCTATCAAACAACAGTACAAAGACCATAGCGATACTCATGAATCTGAAATACCTTTTGTCGATAAGGAAAATTATAGAAATAATGTAGGCAGAAGAAAAAACCGTCAGATATTTTGCGAAAGAGATAATCGATTCAGGTAAATTTATTGACTTGGTGAAGGACAGTAGAATAACACCCATTAAAAATGTATAAGTCATACCGATCCTGTTCCTGAAAAATACAAAAAATAAATTTGGGTCATACTTGCACTCCCGCTGTGTTAGCAGGAACAGAAATGAAAACAGGTTTAATAAAGAGACAAATAAAAATTTGGGACCGTTTCGGTCGGCTGCTCCCAGACTTGGTGTGATAACTGTCACTATAATATAGAGCAGGAGGATGAGAATAAACGAAATCTTCAGAGGTGCAACAACCGAACTCTCAACACGAGTTTTGTTAGTTGCTTTTTGTGTTTGCGTTTTCATAAAAAAGTGTATGGTGTTTTTCGTGATACCCTTTTACTAATTACCACTTATTTAAGTCGTAGCAATATGTAAGATTGGATATTCGAGTCATAACATATTAAGTGTTTAAATTTTTGGTGCTTTGTAATGATAGGGGAAATACAGGTGTGTCATTTAAATAAAACTATTCAAAAGTAATAAATTTGAGAATATATATTATGTATTTTCTAGAAAGGCACAATCAGGCACACTCCGCGAAATCATTTTAACCATAAATCGCACAAAATCACGAATGAAAAACTAAGGAGGCCTTTTGTACGTTCTACTTTAATTTTTGTGTTCATTGTTAATATTTTGAATTAATTACTGAATTCAATAGTACGTTAATAATTTTCCAACGCCTAATTATCAACATGACATGAAATCAAGTCTTTGCCTCCAAAGGTGTTGATATTCTGAATTTTAAAACTTAGCATCACTTCGGCATGCTCAATGAATCGCCCTGCAACAAAAGAAATACTGATAAAATATTGAAAAACAATGACTTGTGCCATTTTCAGCATAATAGTCTAAAATCTGATAGTTGGAAATCCCCTCACAACCGTTGCTTTGCGTTAGTATCCGCTATCTGATTACCTTGTACAGCTCATTAGGAATTTTGTTAATAAAATGGTGGTAAGTCTCAAATTTAACAAAATATTAACCTTAGAAGTAAGAATCCTAATGCTTTATTGTATACTTTTACACTGTGAATCGGAGGTTTTTTCCGGAATTGGAGATCGAAAATTTGTAATGCAAAAGTTGATACTTTTCAAATTTAGCACCAACTCTATCAAAATGAGCGTTTTGTAATAAGAAATTTTTTTTTAATTTTGTTCTGTTTTTAGGAACATAATTAATTTTTTTGCATTATATTCGCAGTTCATTATCCTCATTATGCTGAATTTTGATAAAGTAAGCTTAAATGTTTGAAAAAGTGATAGATTATGTAGGCCAATAGTAGTAAAATGAGTAGCAATTCGATTGAACAAAACACACGGATTGATGTTATCTGCTGAAGAATCTGTAATTATTCGAATTGCTGCCTTGATGTATATTATATTTTATAT
>CAIXAQ010000628.1 GCA_903917425.1 uncultured Bacteroidales bacterium | reverse complement strand
TGGCTCATATTCCAGTACATATACTTAAAATTGGATTTGCTGACACATACTTCCAGACTATTTTCGGGCTTAATCAGCACTTCAAGATTAATATCAAAATTGCGATCCCCTTCAAAACGAAGATATGGCAATACTTCCGGTTGTTGCTCAGGGCCTTTCGTCCTGAAAGGTTCAAGCGCTTCCAGGGTTACTACCCATGGCGAAATGACAGAAGCGAAATTTTTCGAAAGAAACGGTCCAAGAGGTACATACTCCCAACTTTGTATATCACGGGCCGAAAGGTCGTTAAATAAAACCATTCCGAAAATATGATCTTCGGCATCGGCAGTGGAAACGCTGTCGCCGAGTGGGTTGTTTTTCCCTATTACGAAAGCAGTTTCAAGTTCAAAATCAAGTTGATTGGTAGGACAAAAAACGGGTGAATCAGCATTTGCCGGTTTTATCTGACCTTTTGGACGATAAACTTCAGTACCCGAAACAAGTATACTCGATGCCCTTCCATGATATCCGACAGGAATATGCCTCCAGTTCGGCAACAATGCATTGGCAGGGTCGCGAAACATAATTCCGACGTTGGTGGCATGTTCGATGCTCGAATAAAAATCGGTATAATCGCCCACATGCAGTGGCATTTTCATCTGAACCTGAGATGCATTATGGAGAGCCGTTTCCTGAATCAAAAAGGATTCTGATTCACTGAAATTTTCTGTAAGAAAACATTCCTGTATAATTGTGCGCACTCTGCAACTTGCTTTTTTACCTTTTGCAATAAAATCGTTTAAAACAGGTTTTTCAAAATCGGAGACTTTAAAACCAAGCTGGTCAAAATAACCTAAACGCGACATGCCGGCAAGGTTTATCACTGTTTCACCGATTCGAGTACAGATGCACGATCCGCTTCCCGGAATCACGCCAATCCCGAAAGGAATATTATACAGCGAAAAATCACTGTCCGCTTTAATTTCAATCCACGATTTCATAGGGTTGGTTGATTGTTAGTTGATGGGTTGATGGGTTGATGGGTTGATGGGTTGATTAGTTGATAGGTTTGTCAGTTGCAAGGTTGTGAGATCAATCTGTGCATGTTTGAACTGTTAAAAAGTCATTGTTGTTGTTTTTCAGGGTTAAACTCATCAACCCATCAACCTATCAACCTGAAAAACAAGTTGGAATCACTCCATAACAACTAAAGCGTGCCCCGCCTTGCCTGTTCTCTTTCGATGCTTTCGAATAGGGCTTTAAAATTGCCTTTGCCAAAAGATTTTGCGCCTTTACGTTGTATAATTTCATAAAACACAGTTGGGCGATCCTCTACCGGTTTGGTAAACAGTTGCAGAAGATAACCTTCATCGTCTCTGTCAATCAGTACACCCAGGTTTTGAAGAATTTTTAAATCTTCTTCGATAATTCCAACACGTTCGGTAACAGTTTCGTAATAACTTTCGGGCACAGTCAGGAATTCCACTCCCCGCTTCCGTAATTCTCTTACTGTGAGCATAATATTATCGGTTGCCATGGCAACATGCTGAACGCCGGAACCACGGTAGTAATCGATATATTCTTCAATCTGCGATTTCTTCTTCCCTTTGGCTGGCTCATTGATAGGGAATTTAATAAAACCATTGTTGTTCGACATCACCTTGCTCATCAATGCCGTATATTCGGTCGAAATATCGTTATCGTCGAACGAAATTAACTGGTTGAATCCCATAACATTGGCGTAAAATTCGGTCCAGATATTCATCTGTCCCCAGTCGACATTGCCAACCATATGATCCACATATTTCAGTCCGACATCCGAAGGTTGGTATTCCGGTTCCCATTTTACATAGCCGGGCAGAAATATTCCATGGTAATTTTTCCTTTCAACAAAAATGTGTACCGTTTCGCCGTAAATATGAATTCCCGACAACACGACTTCGCCATCTATATCTTTCTGAACGGTAGGCTGCAAATAAGGTTTTGCGCCGCGGCTG
>CAIXAQ010000627.1 GCA_903917425.1 uncultured Bacteroidales bacterium | reverse complement strand
TTCGCCATTAACAAGCTTTTAATGCCATGCTGTTTCCATTTGAGGAAAAAGAGGTAATTTTGCACATCTGATTTACTGACAACAATGCATCCAATCATTCACGACGCTACATTAGTTAAGGCCTTACTGGTAATACTTATTGTATATGCAGTTTATTCTCTTTTCATCCGTATCATTATCCCTTCGATGATGCGGAAATATGTTTCTGATATTCAAAATCAATTCAGCGGCGGAAATCCGCAACCGAACCAAAATAAACCAAATAAAAAAGAAGGTGAAGTTTCGATCACGTATCTTAACAAAGATAAAACTGCTGACAATAACGCTCACGACAGCGAATACGTTGATTACGAAGAAATTAAGTGATTTTTATTTTGATCAAGCCAAACTGTATGAACCTGTTCAATAGTTGGTGTTTATTTAGTTCAGATGGTAATTCAATGGGCACAGATATTTTGTCGGAAGCCAGAAGACGGGAGTCGGAAGCTACTTTAATAAACAATTTCTCCCTTATTAATATTAGATTTGATGGCAACTAATTTTATTTGAACTGCTTCTTATCAAAAGCAGGCAATATTATTTTCAACAATACTTCTGACTTCCTTCTTCTGACTTCCGTCTTCTGTCTTCTGACTTCCTTCTTCTGACTTCCTTCTTCTGACCTTTACTGACGATTACACTAATTCGAAGGCACAGAAATAATAATTATTGGCCGCCCCGATAAGTTCGAATTTCAGGTAAAAACTTGACGTAAACATCTGAAAAGCAAGAAATTCGTGCATGGGTACGTTAAACTCATCAAAAAGAATGATATCTCCTTTTTTGAGATAGGGAGCGATCATAGTGAGCACATAAAGCGTTGAGCTAAACAGATCAGCATCCATCAGTATGATTTTACGACGCTCCAGATCCATGTTTTTAACAAAACCGGGTACGGTATCCTGGAAAAGACCTTTATAAAATTTTGCCCGCTTATCAGCCGTCACCGGAACATCCGCAATCATGGCTCCCTGCTTGAAACCGCCCCACTTCTCAGGCAGCCCTTCGAAGGTATCAAAACCAAAAAAGGCTGAATCAGCGTTGTTATTAGCCTTTAACCACCAGTCGAACGAATAACCGCCTGATACACCGAATTCCAGGTAAGTGACAGGCTGACCGAGAATCTTTTCTTTTACCAGATAATCGTAGAGTTTATAACGCTTGTTATAATCCCACTTTGGTGAATAAAAATCGTTAAAAGCTACATTTTTATTTTTACTGATCCATTTCGAGACTTTAGACAGGTATGCCAGATTCAGCAGGAAACCTGAAAATGGCTCAATGAGCAAATGAAGCTTAAAACGATAAAAGAACCATTTCGTTTGCCTGATCATCTTAATTTTAAAGGACATGTGCCGGATTTTAGATTGCCGGGCAAAAGTAGGAAAATTCTTGCCATTAAATTACGGTTCGGGCTTGTTGATACTCAATTTGTTTGTAATTTTACCTTCCGAAAAAATGACAGCTCGAAAATAGGGTACTGGCTTCTTTAAACGTTACTAATGGCAAACA
>CAIXAQ010000626.1 GCA_903917425.1 uncultured Bacteroidales bacterium | reverse complement strand
CGGAATTTATTACCGGCATCATTCTTCCAGTTGATGGCGGTTACAGTGCATTTGGAGGGGTGTAAGAAGGTTTAAGGAATTAATAAGAACCAAATAGAAAGTGCCGGGTGCCTGGTGCCAGGTTCCGCTTCTGGCCTCAAGCTCATTCTTTTTCAAGTTAGTAACTCTTATCCATTTAAAAAATAAGTCAATCAAATTCGATAACCGGCACCCGGAACCCGGAACAAGGCACCCGGAACCATTTATTTAAAACAACACGTACATCAATCAACTCACAATCATAAAATACTATGGAAATTCAACTCAAAACAGACTTCAAGTGGTCGCTACTGGTTCCAACCAGTATGGGGGTGAGGATAACCCCGTTAAATGGTCAGCCGGTCCACAGTAGTGATACATTCAAAATGCAGGCCACCAGTGCCGAAACCAATGTTGCCAGTATTCCGGCCTATCTCGGATTACCTGTCAAAGTGTTGACAACCTTCGTAAAAGATAGTCCTATAGCCCAACTCATAAAGAGCAACCTCGCTAGTCGTCATATGGCTTACGAAGGAAAGGATGTTCCGCAGGGCGATCCATGGGGTTACCGCCACCAATTCAATATAGCCGATAGCGGTTATGGCTCACGAGGGCCAAGGGTGCTGAATGACCGTGCCGGTGAAGTTGGCCGTACACTGAATGTGAATGATTTTGACCTGGACCGCATTTTTGTGAAAGAAGGTGTTCAGGTTATGCACCTTTCGGGCCTTATTGCAGCCTTGTCACCCGAAACCAGCACTTTTTGCCTCGAACTGGCGCGTGCTGCAAAGAAAACCGGAACACGAATCTCTTTTGACCTGAATTACCGGGCTTCCTTCTGGAAAGGCCGTGAAAAAGAGTTGCATGATATTTTTACTGAAATTGCTTCGGTTTCCGATATCCTTGTCGGCAACGAAGAAGATTTTCAGCTTTGCCTTGGCATCGAAGGCCCTGAAGCAGGCGGAAAAGATATTGATTCCAAGATTGATAGCTTCAAAAAGATGATTCAGCGGGTAAAGTTGGCATTCCCGGATGCCTCGGTATTTGCTACAACATTGCGCGAGGTTATCCATGTTAACAAGCATTTGTGGGGAGCTATCATGCTTGAAGGAAACAACTGGCATGTTATTGAACCACGCGAAATCAACGTACTCGACCGTATAGGCGGAGGTGACGGATTTGTTGGGGGATTATTATATGGAATATTCAATGGATGGGAACCCGAAAAGTGTATGCAGTTTGGTTGGGCCAGCGGTGCATTGGCAACAACATTTTTAACTGATTATGCCCAGCCTTCTGACGAAGAAATGGTATGGAGCGTTTGGCAAGGGAATGCAAGGGTGAAAAGATAAGATCAAATTCCAAGACTCAAATTGGGGCTTGATAAAACGCAGAAATCTCTAAAAATAACACCATGATTTACTACGACCAGGGTTCAGTTAATACAGAGTTGAGGAGGGAAGAACTCAGGGCAGGGCTCTATGAAGCATTGGATAAATTAGGCCCGAAGCGAAAGGTTTTGATTGTGCCTCCTGATTTCACACGCTTCCACTCGCAGGCTGGCATCCTGACAGAAATGGTATGGCAATATTACGGAAACGCTGTTACTGATATTCTGCCGGCACTGGGTACGCACGTTGCCATGTCGGAAACCGAGATCAATACCATGTTTGGTAAAATCCCACACTCTCATTTCCGGGTCCATAACTGGAGGACCGACATTGTAACCCTAGGCGAAGTCCCGGCAGAATTTGTGCAGAAAGTTTCGGAAAACCAGGTCGGTTTCTCCTGGCCGGCACAGGTGAATAAATTACTTGTTGAAGGGAATTTTGATCTCATCCTTTCCATCGGCCAGGTAGTTCCGCACGAAGTAATTGGAATGG
>CAIXAQ010000625.1 GCA_903917425.1 uncultured Bacteroidales bacterium | reverse complement strand
TCACGTTCAGGACGGGTATTTTACAAATGGAATAAACCTGGGTGTTCCGGATGAAATTGATGGCAACCCCCGCAGCAATCCACCGGACATTGGTGCCGACGAATACGACATTTATACAAAAGTCAGCCATTCTGGTAAGGAAACCGGGGTCCGTATTTTCCCCAATCCGGCAACGGATATTTTATATATTGTAACCTCTTTGGGTTGTGAGAAGACAACTGTTTTTATTTACGATATTCAATCCCGTCTGCTCCTGTCAGGAGAGGTTAGTAATGGTAGTACTTGGCTTGATATCAGTATGTTAAAAGCAGGAATTTATTATTTAAGTATCTTTGAAAATAATAGTAGGACTATGACTAAATTTGTTAAACAATAAAATTTTATTATAACAATACAAATCTATGATTATGAGAACTTTAAATCTTTTACTATTCATTTCTGTCGCTTTTTTAATTCTTACCTCCTGCGAACCTATAATCGAACATAAGCCGCCTCAGATTACTGACCAAACGTTTTTTATCGAAGAGAATAGTGCCAACGGAACACTTGTAGGTACTGTATTTGCGACGGATGCAGACAATGACACCCTGCTTAAATTCTTCATCATTGATGGAAACAGTGATAATGTTTTTACCTTGGATTCAATAAGTGGCGATATCAGGGTAAGTGACTCCTCTTATCTTGATTACGAGACACATACCAATTTTGAACTGAGGGTTAAAGTTGTTGATAATGGGGTTGAAAACTTATCGGATACCGCTAAAGTCAAAATAAATGTGAATGATGTACTGGAAATAAAATACCTGCTGGCTTACTATCCTTTTAACAGGAATGCAAATGACGAAAGCGGCAACAAAAACCATGGAGTCGTTTATGGCGCCACCAGTTCACCCGATCGAAAAGGGAATCCATACAGTGCCTATAAGTTTGATGGTGTCAACGATTATATCAGCGTATTACGTTTTGGCGATAATTTGCCGGCCGACGAAATTAGCGTTTCCCTTTGGGTAAAATCAGCAGCGTCAACCACCCAGTTTCAGTTAATGTTAGTGCCGGATCAGAATCGTTTTGCGGTTTCTGTTGATTACCTTCACAACGATGTAAATAGTGTTTTTTGGGATTATGGCTGGCAGGGCGAAGGTGGTTATGCTCCAGGCAGATTGTTCGATTTTGATCAAAGCATGGATTATAAATGGCACCATTATGTGTTTATTTCGAGTGTGTCGCGTGATTTTATGAAAATGTATAAAGACGGAGTTTTGTTGGTTCAAAACACGGAACCGATGCCGCTCATGCAAAACGCCGGTAAGGAAATGCGGATAGGAAGTGCTGACAACCGCTGGTTTACCAACGGAATGATCGATGATATCAGGATATACTCCAAAGTATTATCCGAAAACGAAATAGCGGATCTTTACAAAGAGTAAGTGTAATACGCTTTATGCTAATGTGTTAGAAATCTTTATTTTGCACAGGGGCAAGATATTGAAAAACCGGAAAACTAATCTTCTGTTTATATCAGTCCATATAGACTTTCGTCGTAAATACCCCTGAATGGCTTCTTATTTTTACAAGGTAATATCCGGACGCATTTTGTAGATCAATACGGCTGTGTATATCCCTAAGTTGTGTATGCGCTTTTTCCTGTCCCAACAGGTTATAAATCCATACTTCGTATTCGGATATTACAAATTCATTGCTTTCGATAAAAATTGAATTTCCTGATGTGAATACGTGAAAATCCTGCTCATTCTCTTTATCTCCGATTCCAAAAGCATCACCGACATGCAGGGCAAACCGGTCAGGATTATCAGTAGTAAACGACATGAAGGTATATATTGGATTTAAACGCAGATCCTGCCTGATATTCAGTTTTTTATCTTCGAGAATAATTGAAAAATCCGGATCGAAACTTTCCGTTCCTTCCGCATTCAACGTATAGTTTGTTGACGAACCCTTCTTAAACCCAATTGGAATAGGTTTACTTTTATGGACAAAAGGCAATGTGTTTGTTGATAGTAGACTATTGTCTTGTGCTACTGAATACAATTCAGGAGCCTGGTCAATACCTGGCAGGAAATAACTGTCGCATGAAAGATCGAAGCCGGATGAGGAACTGGGATTAAACTGCACAACGGATCTCTGGTACGTATTATTCTCGTTCGAATAGGCTGTGAGTTGAAGCCTGTCGGTAATGTTTTCTGATTTCTTATACCAGTTTGTGGATACATCGTGAACCCTGGCTGCCAAAGGGATTATTATAGAGTTAGTGCTTTCGCTGACCCAGATCATGAAACCATTCATGGACGGGATGTTTTCGTTAGGATCAATATCAAGATAAGTTCCGCCATTTTCGTCCCAAACTTTACAAATCTCGGCAACATTGCTCAGGCTCCAATGGCCGTCGTTCCATTTTACCGCCGAAGGAAATGGATTTCCTAACAGGTGCCAGCCCCGGTTGGGTTGATCTGGCGTGTAAGATAGATTTGTAAAATTATAATCCAGGTTATTTAGCTTGCCAGTAAATGTTCTCAATTGATTTGTCGTATTATACGCTACCAGGTAACCTTCTCCGGGGATAAACGTGGTAATATTATTTCCAGGTACTTTCTGGTTCAGCCAAAAGGTTGTTGTCTCATCCCACTTATAAAAATCATAATTTTCGGGGGTAGGATCAATAAAATTGGGAATGATCAGGTGATCTTCTATGGGTGCAGACAAAAGATGCCAGCCGTCCGTCGGGCCAGTCCAGTTTTCGATATACCTCTGAACATCGGCAGTAGCTAAAGGTGAATAAAAAATGTCTCCGTTTGTAATCAAAGATGCTGTCGGCCCATGGTTTGAAGGCGAAGCAAGAATAAGGCAGTCTGGACTGGTTAAATTCACAAGCCCGTCAACAGTCAGGGTTTTTCCTGCATTGATCTGAAGTTTCGACATGGGCATTATCAAAAGATTGCCCGATACGGTCATATCTTCAATATAATTTAGAGTGCCGGATGCACTCACATTTAGATTTCTGAGAGTGTTGGGAGGGGTTGTTGGAAGAAAATTGGTCGTCTTGGTAACTATGGGTTGCATGCAATTAAAGTCATAATCGGTGAGCGACGAAATTGTTTTGGCACCACTTACAGTAATATTGCCGGAAACTCCGTCGGTGCGACCGATCCCCAATTTTGCACCAGGAAAGGTCTGGAATGAACCGACATCTGAAATTGTGAAAACCGAAAAATTCAGGTAACCGTAAACCGAAGCAGTACCAGACAGTTTCAACTTACTATTCAGCGTAACGCCATTGTTGTTCAGGATAGTAAGGTTTTTTAAATTCAATACACTCGATGGAATTGAAACACCCGACGAACTGCCTCCGAAACTCAGAGAAGATAAAGAAGTTGTTTGTAGTAAGGTGGGTGTTCCGCCGATAGCGCTACCGTTTAGCGAAAGGGTAACATTGTCATTGATGATAAATGGTCCTTTGGAGAGTGTAAGTGTGCCATTTACGGTCCGGTCGTCAGTAAGCGATAATGAAACTGTGTTATCTGAAGTAAGATTAAAAGGTCCGTTTGAGGACGGAAATTCGGATGCTGATGTTACCTGTGCTGAACTACCGTTGTACAATAATGTTCCTGATGCGCCGTATGAAAAAGTTCTGCCGTTCAGTGTGAGCGAACCGGCTGTCATGGTCATGGTTCCATCAATGCTTACATTTCCTGCTAACCGGACTCCGCTGTTGGTTCGGTTCAATAATAAATTATTTAGCGAAACAGCCGGTAAATCAATAGCGGTATAACTTGCTCCTCCAACAGTTATATTTGATGAACTTCCTCCCGCCAAAGTTCCGGATGAAATAGTTGTTGCTCCGTTGAGC
>CAIXAQ010000624.1 GCA_903917425.1 uncultured Bacteroidales bacterium | reverse complement strand
ATCTTCCGACTCCCGTCTTCTGACTTCCGGCAATTTATTTTTAACTCCTAAATATACAGTAGAACCATATAATCTGGCCACCGGTTTAGTTGTAAAATGTCGTTATCCCCGTATAATCGTTCCAGTGCATTCTCCTGTAATACATTTCAATTTCGAAAAGTACGTCCCTGGCAGCATCAAGATCTTGGATGGAAGAAAGCGCAAAATCAATTTTTGTATTTATTCCGCTTACTAATTCCGGAAACTGCTTTTTATAAAGTGAAAGCAAGTCGGAAAGTGCTGATTCACTGATTTTTTCATCTGATGGCTGGCTTTCCTTCAGGTATTGTAAAATACGCAGACCGTCAATTTTCTCGTGGCAGGCCCGCACAAAGTGAGGCTGCGATTTAAAATTCAATCTTAATTTGTCCCACGGAAGTTCACCGAATCGTTTGATCAAAAAATCATCGATTGGAGTCGGAATATCCTTCGAATACAAAATCCAGAATGCCTTGTAAGTTTCTGCAATCTTGTCGAAAAGACGGGGGCTATAAATCGGGTAACTGCTCCAGTCTCCGTCAATTCCTTTAATCAGGGCGGGTCCGGTACCAAAGAAAACTCTATTGGATAAGCGCGCTGCGGGATATACCATTTCTCCGTTCCAGTGAAGTAAACGCCCCGTTTTTACAATTTTTTGAAGGAAATAAAAATCTTCTCCGCTCAGTTTAGGAGTCATGCCTCCTGTCGCTTTATAAGCCCAAACGGGGATTGCTATCGCTGAACCAAGTGCTGTGAAGCAATATGGACTTTGAATTCTCCACAAATTAACAGCAAAAGCGCGCATATAAATCTCATACCTTAATATCGCCCGATCGAGTTCGTTGTGGTATGTTAACTTATGATAGTAAGGTATGGCAATGGCTGATGCCGACGGATTCAAATGCAGGTTTTCGGCAACCGAAGCAAAATAATTTGGATCGAAAACGGTATCGGCATCCATGCTGATAATGATGTCGTTATTACCGGCAATTGATGAAATATAATCCATAAGTAACTTTCGGGCCACACCTATTCCATGCCCCTTTGGTGGCCAGCCTTTTCCCCGCGATGACCTGTCGAGAATTTCAATTCTACTGTCTTCAAGAGATTCAAGGTATTTGATTGTCAATTGGTTCTCATGACAAACGGGCAAATGTAAGGGGTCATCCCACCAGCTATCAGGCTGATTGACACAAACAACCAAGCGGAAATCCCGGACTGTCTGATTCAGTACTGCCTTGATCAGCAATGGTAAAAGCTCCATTTCGTCCATTACCGGGAGTGCGATATAAATTTTGGAAGGTATCAAAACTGCCTGGTGTTATATGAAAGGTAATATATATCTTTGGAAAACCGTTTCGCTAAAGATTTTCAAAAGTAGTCGTTTTGTGTGAGATAATATACCCCGATGGAAAGTAACGAAGTGCTCGACAGGCTTCCACGCCATTTGCTGAATCTGATAATAGATCAGCCCTATGATGCTTATTCGGCCCAGGATCATGCTGTCTGGCGCTATATCATGCAGCAGAATGTCCGGTATCTTCCCGGTGTGGCACACTCTTCTTATCTGGAAGGATTAAAACGCACGGGAATCAGCATCGACCGTATACCGAACATGTATGGCATGAACCGTATCCTGAAAGAAATAGGGTGGGCTGCTGTGGCTGTGGATGGTTTTATTCCCCCGGCAGCATTTATGGAATTCCAGGCGTATAATGTATTGGTTATAGCTGCCGATATCAGGCCGATCGACCAGGTGTTATATACCCCGGCTCCTGATATTATTCATGAGGCTGCCGGACATGCCCCGATTATTGCCGATGAGCAATACTCTGCTTATCTACGCGATTTTGGCCGAGCCGGAACCCTGGCTTTCTCATCGGCTTTCGACAACAAAGTGTATGAAGCGATCAGGCATCTTTCTATTTTAAAAGCTGATCCATATACGACTTTTGAAAATATTGAAATAGCAGAACGGGAACTTGCTTTCCTTTCGAATCAGCAGGAATCTCCTTCCGAGATGGCGCTTTTGCGGAATCTGCACTGGTGGACAGTGGAATACGGACTTATTGGTACTGTCGAAAATCCCAAAATATATGGTGCTGGACTGCTTTCGTCTATCGGCGAAAGCCATAATTGCCTGAAACCCAAGGTAAAAAAGCTTCCTTATACCCTGGAATCCCGGAATTTTTCGTTTGATATTACTACACAACAACCACAGCTTTTTGTAACCCCTGATTTTGAACATCTTACTACTGTGCTGGAACAGTATATGAATACTATGGCCGTGCGAAAGGGTGGGAGTGAAGCATTGCGCAAAGCGGTACGCTCAGAAACAACAAGCACCGTTGTTTACAGTTCGGGTTTGCAGGTATCTGGAAAATTGGCCAGATTTCTGGAAAGGGATCATAAACCGGTTTATCTCAGTTTCGAAGGACCTGCTATGCTTTCTGCTGATAATCATCAACTTGAAGGACAAGGGATTAAATATCATAAAGAAGGTTTTGGCTCGCCCGTTGGAAGCATCAAAGGCATTGATGGAAAAATTGAAACCATGAGCGAAGGCGAACTTTCTGCAAATGGGATCATTATCGGTAATGATCTGGCTCTGGAATTTATCAGCGGCGTAAAAGTAAAAGGAAGGCTTGAAAAAATCACCAGCCATAGTGGAAATAATCTTATATTTTCGTTCCAGAACTGTACTGTCCGTTACGAGGATTTACAGCTTTTCAGACCTGAATGGGGAATGTATGATATGGCGGTTGGAGAGAAAATTACCTCTGCCTTTGCCGGCCCGGCCGACCCCGACGCTTTTGAACTGAAATATCCTGCCCCGGTAGAAAAGACACACCACCTGCAGCATAGCGAAAAGACAAAAAGGTTGTTTGAATTATACAGTAAAGTTCGGGATCTGCGCGAAAATAATGGAGATTTATCTGCGCTTTATGCTATCTGGCAAACAATGAAACTTGATTTTCCTGAAGATTGGCTGTTACCTCTCGAAATTGCAGGGGAACTTATTAAAAGCAAAGGCAATTCCGGCATAATAGAAGAAATCATTCTTTCACTGAAACGAAAATCGGAAGAGAATGAAGAGATGCAAAACTTAATTGGTAATGGGTTGCAGTCAATTATAAATCAGTAACTTCCAGACTGTTTGCAGCTAAAAGCAATATTAAAGCTTCATGAATCTCATTGTTGGTAATCATCTTACGAGCTACCAAGTGTGCTTCTTGTTTAATTTCCGCGATCATACCTCCATGCTTTATGGAAATTGTTCTGAAGTCGGGTGATGCCATGGCTTTCTCAATTTCGTGGGCGGTTGGCATACTTTGCAGGCTGCCCAACCTTCCTAAATCATTCCCGGTAAGAATGTTGCTCATACGCACCTCTTCCGGGAGCGAGTCGACACCAATTGCCTGATTTCCAACCGGTTTTCCGAGTGTGAACAAAGAGCTTTTCGAAGCCCTTACATAATAATCGGCTCCCATTCTGCCGACCAGGTCAAGTTTTCGTGTATCGATCGCACCCGTTTTATCCAAAACTTTTTCGTTTACATGAATCAATACGACTTCGCAAATGACCAGGTTCGCGGCACCGGGTCCGTCACCGGTTTCGATTACCTGCCGCACCCTACATTCCAATTGTACCGGTGATTCCTTTACCCTGTAAGGTCTTACTTTTTCGGAAGCAACCGGCGTAAAACCTGATTTGAAAAACTCATTAATTCCCCTTGGAAACTCCGTACTTGCCAGGTTCATCTGCTCAATCATGGAATAAGTAACAATATTAATTACCACTTCGGGTACTTCTTTCACATTCAGATACGTGTCTTTCAGTTCATTACCGCGGCCACTGCGCGACGGTGAGAAAATCAGTGTGCTGGGATTTACCCCGAAAACATTAAAACAACTGAATGGCGATAAATTAGCCTTCCCTTCAGCATCAATAGTGCTGGCAAAAGCAATAGGGCGGGGAGCCACGGCACTCAGCAGAGTACGGTGCAGGTGATGCGATGGTATGGTGGCGGGATCTATTTTTAGCATGGTGAGGGGAGATATGAGTTATGAGATTCAAGGACTGATTTACATAAAGTCCTGATCTTGGGAAATTGGT
>CAIXAQ010000623.1 GCA_903917425.1 uncultured Bacteroidales bacterium | reverse complement strand
TTGGCAGTTCAACACAGATAAGGCTCGTATCAAACTAAAAAGACTTTATCCGTCATATGAACGTTGACATGACACTAGTGTGGTTGCAAAGCATCCTTATGGTCACGTTGTCGGAACCGGGAAAACCGGGGAGGTACTTACTCAGTTTTCCCGAGAGACTGAGTTTGCCTTCATCCAGAAGCTGGACCAGTACTGTATACATGAATGTTTTGGTAATACTGGCAATCTGAAATTTCATGGCCGGACTGGGCCTTTCGCCGGTTATTACATTGGCTTTGCCTTTGCCATTTATCCAAACCAGGTTGTGGTCCAGAGCCCAGATGCCGATGATCATGCCTGGTATTCTGGAATTTACGAGGATGGAATCGCTAACATTCTCCCATTGCGTTATGATCTGATTATTTACAACAGAAAAATCCGGTTCACTGTATTTTTTACAGGAAATTACGGAAAATCCGATGATAATAACTATAAATGAAAATTCTGAAAGGATCTTTTTCATTTTTCTATTTTTTAATATTATCTCATAATCAACACCTTGGCTGTTTGTAATAACCTGTCACCTTTTAAAACCAACTGGTAACAACCAGGGATCAAGCCGGAAATATCGATACTTGCCTGGAACTTCGAACCGGTAGTATAAACTGCCTGTGATGATACTTCTGTTCCGCACACCGATAATAAGGAGAGGGTATATTTATCATTGGCCATTGCTGGAAATTCAATCCACAACAGCTCTGATGCCGGGTTTGGCCATACCTTAAGCTTGGCAGCATTCGAAATGTCTTCATTTACTGAGGTGTAATGTTCCAGATCAAGTTCAAAAATACCTCTGCCGTAAGTGGCCACCCTCAGCAAGCGGGTATTGTTGAAATTAAAACAATCGAAATCAAGCACAGGCACAAAAGGCATTCCGTTGTACATTCGTTCCCAATGTCCGCCATTGTTGGTTGTTCGGTAAACTCCAAAATCATTGCCAAGGAAAATGACTCCTGCATTTGCTTTGTCGATAAAGATATCATTTACAGGAACTTTTGGCAAATCAGAACTAATGTCAGTCCAGGTGGCACCAAAGTCGGTAGTCTTAACTACAATAGCACCCGAATAGGCGTTTTTCAACAGATAAAATGTATTTCCATCGAAAGGATCGGCCTGTAAGCGCATAAAATTGCCTCCCGAAAGAACACCCAGGCTGCCGGTAATATCCTGCCAGTTGGTACCTCCATCGGAAGAGCGCACCAGGCTTATTTCGCCATTACGGGCAGCAACCATGATGTTGTTAGTGTTAATAGGTGATTGAGCAGCAGAATAGATAGCAGAGCTGACAATAGGTGATGTTGTTGTATATTCCCATGAAAGACCTTTGTCTGTTGATTTATAGAGTTTTTGTTTCAAACAGCCATAAATGATTTCAGGATTTGAAGGATGCTGCCAGTAAGGGCATAAAAATGCAGATGAATCATTGAGCGTAATGGGATCAACCAATAAGTCCCAGCTCTGACCTCCATTAGACGATCTTCCAAAATACCCGCCAATCGTTGCAAAGAAAATAATGTCCGGATTTGAATAATCCATAAAACATTCGGTACCGTCGCCCAGTAATTCAAGTTTAAAAGGAGTTGCTCCACGGTTATGAGTCGAAATAAAGCCGTTATCCTGAGCTCCTGAATAGAGTATGTCAGGGTTGGTGTTGTGCGAAGCGACACGGTATGACTGAATGGAATTGATACCCGTGTTTACTGAATGAAAGGAAGTTCCTGAATCAGTCGATTTAAACACGCCGCCATCGCAGCCCACATAAATAACTGAGGGATCTGATGGTGCAAACCTGATGATGTGATGATCGAGATGGGTGTAAGAATCGAAGGGATTGCTTCCGCCACCGGGTGCTGCAGGGTTTCTGACGGGCGAGAAGCCTTCGCCGTTTGTCGATTGACTAAATTCAACATTACCCAGGAAAACATGATCCGGGTTTGAGGGATTTACTGCAATACAAAGGTCATAGAATCCCTGATCGCTGAAAGGGCAAA
The DNA here is from genome assembly GCA_903917425.1 of uncultured Bacteroidales bacterium. GTDB lineage: Bacteria > Bacteroidota > Bacteroidia > Bacteroidales > UBA4417 > UBA4417. The sequence continues at coordinate 3,112 of CAIXAQ010000623.1, read as the reverse complement.
GGTTGATCCCATCCGAAATCGGAAACCAGGAAGCTCCGCCGTTTATCGATTTATACGCACTGGTCGTCATGCCCCCCGGAAGCGGCGCTTGATCGAAGATAACAGCATACAAAATTGAAGGATTGGAGATTGAAACATCAAACTGTATCCTCCCAATATGATTGGTAGCAGGCAAACCTGTGTTACTTTGTGTAAAAGAAAGACCTCCGTCAGTGGATATCAGGAAACCTGCCTGTGATTGCCCATTGCCGCAGGCGGCAAATACGATGTTTGGAGCTGAAGGATGAAAAGAAAGGTCGTACATTCCTTCTCCGGGTAAAACACAAGTCCAATACTGGCCCCCGTCGGCACTCCGCCAGATGCCTTCATTGGGTGTTGCACCCTGAAGATTTTTGGCAATGGAGGCAATCATAACATTCTGGTTATTTGGAGAAATGACCAGATCAGAGAAGTGGGTAACAGTGCCAAACTCAGCATTTACTTTTATCCAGTTGTCGCCACCGTTTGTCGATTTATACATGCCATCGCCGTTGTAAAATCTTTCGGTTAGAATCCAGGAATATTCGCCTGTACCGGCAAAAACAATATCGGGATTTAAAGGGTCAATGGCGATGGCGCCAAAAGTTAAATTGTTTAATCCTCCGCTTTTATCGACCCAGTTCAGCCCGCCGTCAGTGGATTTCCAGATACCACCGCTTGCAGCGCCGACATACACGATGTCAGGATTTGTAGGATGCACAGCCAGACCTCTTACCCTTCCGCTCACCACACCCCAATGAGGAACCATGCCATCGGCAGAGAAATCGATGCCCGCAGGGCCGAGATTTACCCATTGGGAGGAGAAATATTCGTTACCGGCTTTCAATTGTGATTTTGACTGTTCCTCTTGCATTTGTTTATCAATGTACTCCCTGGGGAAAATGTCCTTTTCATTCATTCTTGGCTTGTAGAACCATTCGAGCCTTTTGAATGAGTTTCTATTTTTAACGGAGGCAGGAAACTGATCCCATTTTGAAATCGTTTGCGAATTAGCATCAGGTAGCAGCAAAAACAAGAATACCGTAAATAATCCTGGCAAAAGACTTTTCGTGTTGAAATATTTCATTACAAATTTGGATTAAGAGGTTAATAATCATTGCCATATAAAATATCCATAAAGCGTGCGAATAGGTGGCCAGGTGGCAGTTCGAGCCAACAATTGAAATAGATAATTACAGTACAGCCCTTTTCATTGCTGTGAAACATCAAAGTGGTAAAACCAGGGAAAGTGCCGCCATGGCCATAAAAAGAACCCATTTTAATTATCCCCAGACCATAACCCACATTAGGCTCAAGCTGTATCATGTCATTAAGCCGCCTGTTTTGAAGGGAATCCGACAGGAATCCACCTCCAACAAGAGCTTCCGCATATTTCTGGAGTTCACGCGGAGTGCTGTACACGGCACCGGCTGCCCAACCCTGTGAAATATCAAAATATTCTGTAAAATCTGCGTTTTCCCCGAAATAACCAAGGTAATAGCCTCTGCCATGGATACCTGGTAAAGCCACTCCAGAGGTCAGGAAGCCTGATTTGCTTAGGTTTAATGGCTGGATGATACGGGTGTTGATTTCCGATTCCATAGTGTTTCCGGTTAGTAATTCGATAATCTGCCCAAGCACGATAATATTTGTGTTTGAGTAGTCCCAGCCGGTACCGGGGCTGAAATTAAAATCATGGGAACATCCTATATCTACCAGTTCCTGAGGCAACCATACTTTTGAGGGAGCAGCCAACACTGATGGAATAAAGTCCGGGTCGTTGGAATAGTTGAAAATACCACTGGTCATGTTACAAAGCATGGCAATAGTAATGCTGTCGGCTTTGGGGAATTCAGGGTAATATCCTGAAAGATTGTCGTTCAGGTCGATTTTTCCCTCATCCACCAACTGGAGTAAGACAGTAACAGCCATTGTCTTGGTGATGCTTGCAATCCTGAAGGTATAGTCGCCCTTCATGGGCAGGTTATTTGGAATGTCGCTGACTCCTGCTGTATAAAGCCAGTCAATACCTCGCTTATGGTCAACCACCAGCGCCACAATCCCGGGAACCCTGGTGTTTCCAATAATGGAATCTGTTACAGCCTTCATCTGATCGATGAGGGGCTGGTTGGGATCAGTGACAGAGTCCTTTTTACATGAAATCGTAAAAAAACCTACGAATAGAAAAACCGTAAAAAGAATACTCCTGAAGTTTTTCATTGATCTAAATTCATTTAATTATTAAAAGTCTTTACCAAATAAAATATCAAGGTATCGAAGGAACAGTAAGGCTGATGGGCAATCATCCTGAGTATTGAAATAAAGAATGACAGTACAATCCTTTTCGTTGCTATGGTACATTGTGGAAGAACAGCCGGCTAAATCGCCGCCATGTCCATAGAAGCTTTTTCCACAACGCATAATTCCCAGGCCATAGGTAATCTTACCCAACCACAAATCCGGTCGCCCATAAAAATTTTCAGTCAGACGTTTTTGCTGAAGTGAGCCTGAGAGAAAATCTCCGCGCACCAATGCCTCCACATATTTTTGTAATTCTCTTGGGGTTGAGTAGGCAGATCCCGCAGCCCAGCCCCATGAGATATCATAATGCTCCGTAGCATCCGTGTAGGTATTATCATTGTTGATTTCGTATCCTTTGCCATGATTGCCTGGCAAACCCACTCCCCATGTCAAAAATCTTGTATTTTTCAAGCCCAGGGGTTGAAATATCCTACTGCTTATTTCAGTTTCAAGGGAGTTGCCGGTCAATTTCTCAATCAATTTTCCAATAATGAATGTATTGGAGTTGGAATAATGAAAGTTACTTCCAGGCTCAAAATAGAAATTATGTGAGAAACCCAGATCAATTAATTCCTGAGGTTGCCATACCCTGGCGGGGTTTGACATCATGGATTGCATGAATACCGGCATATCTTCAGAATAATTAAAAATGCCGCTTTTCATATCCAAAAGCATGGCAATCGTTATTTTATCTGATTGTGGATAAGCGGGATAGTATTTAGAAAGCATATCATTCAACGACACCTTCCCTTCATCGACCAACTGAAGCAGCACGGTACATGTCAGGGTTTTG
>CAIXAQ010000622.1 GCA_903917425.1 uncultured Bacteroidales bacterium | reverse complement strand
TATTTTATCGCAAACTGTGAGTTTGCTTTCTAATTCGTTAACAACAAGTTGTTGTTCTTCTTTTGTGCAATACGGGAATTCAATTTGCTTAATCCTTGCTTGGCCTATATTCCTCATTGACTCTTGATTGCCTGACGATAAGGATTGAATTTCTTTCCGTCCTTTTCTACTCCTTAAGTAATACAGTATATATTTGGGTATAACGTCAGAATTAAATCTGAATCGTAAGGTCTTATCACTCAGCATCAAATTCCTTTCTATAGAATTGACAATTACAACCGCACCTATTAAGTCTAGTGTATTGGCTCTGCTAAAAAGGAAATCGTCTTGTTTAATAAAATAATCCTTATTTATTCTGTCTTTACCGATTACTGTTTTGCTTTCGAATTCATTAAAAATCTGCCATGTAACTGCACTCACTTTTAAGACTCCGACTTCATCTAAGTTTGGCGTTCTTTCTTCACACTTGAAACTTTTTCCAGCTTCTATATTATTTAAAACTATTCCTAAGTTCGTCAACTTCCAACATTTTGGGAATTCCCCCTCTTTTACATTTATATTGGTGAGTTTCCCTTCAAACGCCCATTTCAACAAGCTTTGACGGTAAACTTTTAATTGCTGTTGTGCGATTAGTAGTTGTTGTTTGCCGTTATCCAAATCGCTGAGGAGTTCTTCGATTTTGGAGACGATGAGTTGTTGTTCTACAAGAGGAGGAACAACTATCTTTAATTTTTCAAATTTTGACTTATTAAGAATTGGCAATGTAGTAGATGCAGCGTTTGAAACTATTTGTTGCTGGAAATCTTTAGATATAATCTGATAATAAAGGAAAGTTGGGGAAAACATTTCATTTGGCAAAACTGCATTAATCTGCTGATTACATGAGCCTTTCATTTTTATCAATCCTGTCTTCCCTATTGTTGCCCCTATACATGTTACCAAAATTGATTTTTCCGGCAAAGATCTACCCTTCTGTAAACCTAAAAGAGTTAATCCATCCCTTGAACTAATTGTATTAACTCCTTGCTCTAAATCCGTTGGTTTGTAAAAAGGGAAATCTGTACCGTAATATTCAAGAATGCTTTTTGATGGTGTTGTACCTGTTACTATTTTGCAAACTTCTCCCAACTTCTTGATTTGCCAATGCTTTGGTATTATTTTTACTTCACTCATTTTATGATTCAGACAAAATATTTATAAAAATGAGGGAATATACTGATTATCAATTTTCTCCAGCACATTATCATTAAAGAGAGTTTGATTGGCATAGGATATAGTTTTGTCGTGCATCAGTTTCCCAATAATAATTGAAGGATGAATTTGCAATGAATCAGCGCAGTCAACAATTGTTTTCCGCGAAAGGTAATTCAGTTTTGGCTGTAAAAAGCGGGTTATGTCATTGTGTTTCAGCAAGTCCGAAGCAAATAAATTGGCCTCATTTTCCAATTCATTTTTTTCATCTTCTTTAAAATTATCAACGAAAAAGGTTTCGGGTGAATCGAAATGATTAAGAATATGTCCTATTTCATGTGCTAATGTAAACCAGAAATTATCAATCCGCTTGTATCGTCCGGTAAAGACAATTACAGGAGTTCCTTCCACAAAAAATGCCGCGCCATCCAGGTAGGTTTTCTGTAAATGGGGCAATACAAAGAATATTACTCCTGCAGATTTCAGATCACGGAGGAAAAGATTAATACCATTATCCATATTTGTAAAGATATGTAAAAGCTTGCACAGACTAAGAAGGATATCTTTGTCGTAAGCTCTTACTTTGTACTGTTTGGCGGTTAGCAATGCTTTCTGATACCAGGTATAGGTATAAGCTGCATTATATTGGTTCATCCTTTCTGACTTTCGCGCGAGAAGCGGCATAGCCTTTTGGTCTAAGGCAGTAAAATCAAGAGTTTCCATTTCCCAGTATTTCAGGATGCTTTCCTCCAACTGGTTAGATGTAGAAAAACCTGGAAGCCATTTTTTATTAACCATGTCGCGAATCGGCATTCTTTCGTAAATCTTGCCTTTGATATCAGCTTGAATTTCTTTTTCTGATTTTTCGCTTTCGAGCCAAAGCCGGTAGTTAGCATCCAGGTTCAACCAATACTGAGGTGAGGTTTCAAAAACTTCGGATAATACTTTGGCCATTTCAAGTGTAATGGGTTGCTTGTCCTGTAATATTTTATTTACATGTTTAAGTGTAATTCCAATCACTTCAGCCAGGTCTTCCTGATTCCAGTTCCGGTATTCCATTTGTTCACGAATAAAATATCCGGGACCAAATTTTTTCGCGGGTCTTAATGCTATTGCTGTTGCCATATTTTGCGGTTATTAAGAATAATGATTTGTGATGTCGATGATTATAAATTCGCCAATGGATTTTTCATTGTTTTGCCATTCAACTATCATTTCCATCCGGTATTTCAGCTTTAAACGCATTGAATATTTTGATTCATAGCCCTGAAGTTTTTCGAAATTCAATCCTTTGTCATTCCATAAATCATAAATATCCCTGGCAGCTTCGATTTGTTGTATACGAGCAAAAAATTTATCAACAATATCTTCAGGAAGCCTGTATTTTTTAGACTTTCCCTCAGTATATAGTTTTTCTAGGTCTTTATTATCAAATCTGAAGTCCATATTATTCGAATTGCAAAGGTATTACATTTATATTAAAAACAATACACTAATAAGTACCGATAGGTTAAATAATGTTATAATATTTACTTTATAGTATCATTTCGTATATCGGTTTAGATTTACACAACTTCATTCCCCTTATTTGACAAGGTTTACGCCGCCAACACCTCATTCAATTCATTAATAATCACTTCGGTTTCTTCACCAAACATTATCTGAACTGTGATTGAGATGATTTATGTGATGATCATGATTTAGTTCATCATTTTTGTCATTTTGATCACAAGAATCAC
>CAIXAQ010000621.1 GCA_903917425.1 uncultured Bacteroidales bacterium | reverse complement strand
TCAGAAATGAAACCCGAAACTTATTTGCGGTCCGAAGGTGTCGACATCATAAATAAATCGGCCGGTATCGGTTCCCTTGTCGTAATCCATCGACATATACCTGTATCCTGCGGTTAACTGAAACACCTGTGTAAACCTGTAAGCTGCATATCCCTGAACCTGCCAGGTAAAATCTGATCCTACACCAAACCCGCCAATATCGCCCCTGAACTGGAAAAGCCATTTATCCTTAATATCGGCAGTGAGCCTGGTAATCAATATTGGGTCGAACCAGGTTTTGGAAGCACTTTCGGAAACTTCGTAAGTGCCTGCCGGAAATGCATTGCGGCGCCCGTCAATGGAAGCCTGGAGATTATTGAGCCGTCCACCCACACCCACTTCCAGAAAAGAAGCCAGGCGGTAAAACCCTGCCGGCTCCCATACCAGTTGTTTGGCTCCAACAGTTCCGTAGTTCCAGAATTTGCCGGGCGTAATGTCCTGCTTCAGGTTCATAAAAATTAAATCCGAAGTCACTGCCCATTTGTTGTTGTGAGCTTCCAGGTAGAGCATTCCTCCCATTTTCAGCTTGCTGAAGATATCGCCGGGATTGGCATCTACGGGCGCAGTAAATTCTTTTTCATCTGCTATGCCTATATCTCCTTTCATGTATGGGAAAAGCAGATAGATATCCGTCCGGAACTTCCATTTATTAAGCGTATCTGCAGGTTGAGCTGAGATATGACCAAAAAATGAGCAAAGACAAATTAGAAAGCACAAAGATGTATAAGTAGAAGCAGACCTGTTTTTAAAAACTCTCATATGTTTTATTAGTTTCGAATCGGATTTGTCATATGTATACCCCCTTTTAATCCTGGCACTTAGCCAATGGATTAACCAAGTGGATCAACGCCCCTTAAACACTGGTTTTCTTTTTTCATTCCATGCCAGCGTACCTTCTACCCTGTCCTCTGTACCGGTCAGTCGGTTGTAGCATTCTACTTCGTAACGAAGTGCGGAGCGGACATCCATTTGCAATCCTTCGTGGATCGCCTTTTTAGCTTGTCGAACAGCCAGGGGTGCGTTACCGGCAATGGTTTCGGCAGTTGTAATCACAGCTGGCATCAAATCCTTTGAACTGCACACCCGGTTAAAAATGCCCCACTCCAGAGCCTCTGTAGCGCCAAAAGCACCACCGGCTAATATGATTTCATTCGCACGACGCTCGCCAACGACACGTGGCAGGGTAGTGGTGCCTCCAACTCCTGGCAGAATTCCGATCATAACCTCAGGAAACCACAATTTGGCATTGTCCACTCCGTAGGCAAAATCTGCCGCAAGGATCATCTCCAGCCCTCCGCCAAAAGCTTTACCATTTACAGCGGCAATAACGGGAACCGGACATTCCATCATCGTCCACAACGCCTGCTCAAAAATCTCGTGTTGATGGCGCCAGTCATACTCGGACATGCCTTTTCGTTGTTTCATATCTCCGCCTGCACAAAATGCTTCTTCGCCTGCACCGGTTATGATAACACAACGCAGACCTTCATTGTTGCGCACAAAATCTGTCCATACCTCTAGCAATTCAACACCCATTTCAGTATTTACAGCATTTCCCGCTTCGGGTCGGTTCAGCGTTACAACAACCAACCCGTTTTCGTACCTGTCGACCAGGAGAGTTGAAAAACCTTTTTGTTTGATCTCGTTTGTCATTATTAATTTGTTCTTTATCAGTCAATAATAATTGTCCATTGAAGGTTTGCGCAATTTCAGCACCAATTCACATCCACCGGTTTACGCGTAGGTTCAATTTATTTAATAAAAAGGAAACGACAAACTTCAGCATTCTGTCGTCTGTCGCCCCCACCAAACCAACTAATCTCTGCTATTTATCTCATAACCAATTTATTCGGCATTTTTCTGATACTATCCGATCCGTCCTCCTGATTCCAGCGAACCAGCTGTATGAGGCAGTTTTGCAGTAGTCTGTTTTTTCCATTCTGCTTCCAACAACTCCCTTGCAGCCTGCTCCAAAAATTCCGGTGCAGCCCATTCGTTTACATCAAAATCATTCTTAATGTAACCATGGCTTAACATAAAATCCTTACCGATCGTAACAGCGGCGAGATTCAAAGGTGAAAGGTTGGGCACCAGGTCAACATCTCTAATGCCCTGGTAGGTGTGCTCGATGTCGCGGTAGAACGTCTGCTGGTCGAGAATTTCAGCTGCAGCATATTTGTTCTGATTAGCCCAGCGACCGGCCCGGATCATACCTTTCATAAATGTGACAGCGAGTTCAGGGTGATCCCTGGCCATGACATCGGTACACGTGATAGCCGCAGGAATGTTAGCCACCTGAAGACGCCAGTCAGGATAGCGGGAAAGGTCCTCGATTGCTGCAAACTTACCCGTAGCCTCGCTGACCTGCTGAAGCGGCTTGGTTTGCATGTACATCGCATCGATGATCCCTTTTTCCAGAGCGGTTTCCAGCGGACGGAAAGCCAGGTCGCGCTTGTGGTCACGCGCCAGCCACAAATCAATCGATTGTTCCATGGTTGCTTTCATCATTTCCGGCAGATTATACCAGTCATCTGCATAGGGAAACTCAACCAACTCAATATCGTTCATTGTCATGCCGTTCATCCGAAGCATCAACTCGATTCCCTGGTGTTCCTGAATGCGCCACCAATCGTTTTTGATCTGGTTCATACTCTTGGAAATGCCGATCTTTTTGCCTTTTAATTCAGCCATCCGGTAGATATTGTCCTTGGCGCGTACCATCATAACGCCGCCTTCAGCCGGCATCTGTGTTACCCCCAGAAGTTTGGTCCGACGGATATCTGCGTGGACTTCGATAGGTGGAAACAAACCACCGAAGCGGATAAGATTTTCCTGATTGTGAATGTAGTGGGGATACCAATCGGTTTCAGGGGTCGAACGCATGTAAGCAAACTTAACCCCGATCTTCTTAAACTCTTTCTTGGTCAGGCCCAGGCCTTCATCCACGTTACTGGCTGACACCAGCGGACAATTGGTGTAATACACCTCTTTCCAGTTTAAAGGAATAACATTCAACTTTGTGTTTTCAAAAGTTGTGACTTTAACTGCATCGTTTGCCATAATTTCTAGTATTAAATGTTTATGTTAATATTCTGGTTTAAATATTCCCCTATGGGATAAAATTCATTTTTCTTGTTTTATTTCCGGGTTTGTTCCGGATGCTGGTCTGGCTGGGCTCCGCCATGGGAAGAGCCGGCTGAGTTAACGGCCTCACCTGATGTTACAGGAATTTCATCCTTTTTCTTCTCATTTTGTTTTAACCATTCTTCGTACAGATCAACCTTGCCACAGGCACAGGCAGGTCCCTTGTTGCTTTCGGGTTCGTTTGTCATGATGATTTAAATTAAGATAAATTATAAGTGTAATCCCTTAAAATTAAGTATTCAATATCCATATTTCGGATATATCAAAATTAGCCCCATACAGTTTCATGTGAAATACTTATTAGTCCGTATTTTTTTCTTACCTTTACAGGGTGTTTATAACCTTCAAAGGATTTCCGACCTTGTGATGCATACTGATTTTCAAGATTATAGCTTATTTATTAAATTCATCGAAAACATTACCCCGCTTAGTTTTAAGGGGACTGATCCGGCTAATCCCCTGATGTTTAAAGTTGAGCAGATGATGGATAAAAACGATGAGTTTTTCTATCTTGCTGATATTATTCTGATGAAAGTCTTGTATACCAGTAATTGCTATAAAGTGCTGGTGGGATGCTGCGGAACAATAGCATGATCTCCTTTGTTTATTAATCTTTACCAGATTTACGATAAGAAAGATAAATATAAAAAAAAGATAAATATTAAGTGAATAATGACAAGTAACCAGGATTATAGTTTATATCACAGTTTTATCTCTGCTTTTTCTCCCATGGGTTACAAAGGAATTGACCGGGCTGATCCTCTTATGCTGGAAATTGAGAACATGACGGAAGCAAACAATCAGTATTTCTTTGCCGGCGACCTTCTGCAAGGTAAGATTATTTTCAGCAGTAACCGGAGTCTGGAGATGATTGGGGTAGATCCTGAAGAACTTACTCCCTATCATAACCTGGAAGCTATCCACCCTGATGAAGTGTACAGGAATACAGGCGGATGGGCGAAATTACTCCAGCTGGCAAATGGCCTTTTCATCGACCAAAAGGGATTTTCGATATTGTCAGTCAATATGAAGATGCGGAACCCTAAAGGAGTCTATTCCGAAATACTTTTTCAGTCGTACTTGTTTTACAGCGATTTACCACGCAAATCGGTATATTTACTCCAGGTATTAACCAATATCGATTCGTTTAAAATGAGTAAACACGGGTATCATTACTACGTAGGAAACGATCCCAGGTATTTCAGGTATCCCGACCAGGAATTGTTAAATATTGGCAACGTTTTCAGTAAACGCGAATTAGAGATTATAAGGTTGATAGCTAAGGGAATGAGTTCGGAACAGGTTGCTGAAAAACTGTTCCTGAGCCTTTTTACTGTTAACACCCATCGCGGAAATATTCTGAAAAAGACCAGTAAAGCTAATATCCCGGAACTGATATATGAGCTTAAGGAGAAGGGAGTGCTATAGGCATTTGCTGCCGTTAAGTTTTGAACAAAATAATCCGCTAGTATTTCCAAGGCCCAGGTTGCCCGCCTGCAGCGGGCAGGCAAATTCCTGGCCTCAAGAAACTAATGCCAATAGATTGCCACCGACAGTAGTTACCCTGAAAACTGCCATTATTCCACGAAAGTGAAACTTTGCAGGCCATTTACTCGTTTTCAAAAGATTTTCCATCAGCAGGGTTAAATCTAAAATCGGCACCTCGTTTTGTATTCTGACTTCCCTGCATGTTTAATGCAGTCAGGCAGGGATCTTCCTGCCCCGGTCTCCTGATTAAAACAAAACCTGTTAATTCAATTCATGCCAGAACTAAATTTATCTTTCAAAAATCGAATTTAGCCAGCATTGATAACCTGGTTGCATCGCCTTTCTGATTATCGAGGTTTTTACGTGATCCGTTTGTTGCCTCAAGACCAAGACTAATGGTTTCAATCGGATTAAAAAAAATGTTTGCACCAAAGTAATCACTGGATTTAAATGTTTCACCGGTTTCAAATTCTTCATTTTTTATTTGCGAAAACCCACCAATTACTGAAAAAATCCATTCAGGATTATACCTGTATGAATAATTAATAAAGCCTCCAAAAATACCCTTCAGTTCCATATTGCTGGTATTAGGGTTATAAACGGCATCGAGCTGCCTGTTAGAGAAACCCACATAATAGTAAGCAATTCCTTGCCCGATTGAATATTGTGCATTAATCTGATGCTTTTTGTTAACATGAATAGTTGAGCTTAGGAGAATGCCCCAACCATGCTTAACTTCCATCCGGCCCTGTTGGAAAAAATCTATCTGCCGCAAAATACCTGCTACCTGGATGTGTCCCATTTTGTTGAAGTATTTGTAGCGGGCTGCTAAATCAAGATTTCGCTGATTCGAAGCACGATTTATTATGGTATCGGCCGGGTTATAATAGTCGACCTTGGGGCTTTCGAGTGAAATGCCAAATATGTTCTGTGTTTTAAATTTTCTTTCGTACCGTATTAATCCCTGCCTTTTATTCAGAGAACTGTTCGGACCTTCAAATTCGACAGTTTGGGGCAATGAAGCATTATCCATAAATGTACTCCATGTGTAGCCCAGTTTCCAGAAATTCCATTCTGCATAGGCATGCCTCAGACGCCAATAGGATTCAGTGGTGCTGGCAAAATCGACCTCCATATATGTTTTTATTTTTCCTACTTTGGTATTGGCGGTTCCTTCTATACCCAGGCGTGATTGCCTGGCTCCAATATAAATACTTGACAGTCCGGGAATATTATCGGCTCCTACCGGTATGTCATAAGGAAGGAAACCCTCGGTACTTTTCATCCCTGCAAAGTCATAAAAGCCATTTACCCTTGCACTACCCATAAATTTAATCTTGTATTTCGATTCTTCCAGGTCTTGTGGATTAATGTCCTTTACCATTTTACTGGTATCGGTAGTTATAGCCTGTAATGCTATGGTATCAATGCGGCTTGAGAAATAATAAACGGTATCGGTTTTGATGCTTTTTTCAATTTTCGAAATTGTAAGCTTTAGTGTATCACGCTGCTGCCCCGCCGCAGATAGGCCGAGCAAAATGAAAAAGAATAGAATTATTTTTCGTGCCATTTCTAGAGTTTAAAGCTTATGAATTCTGATACTTCATTTTAGTCATGTATTAAGGAATCACAGGGAAAAATTCCATCTGTATGTGCTGCCTTTTTTCAGGATTTCTTTACCAAAAACCGGAAACAGCCCCGGAGCCGAAGAAAAAAACGTAACATCTTCCTTATCCATAATTAAAACTTTCTTCTCAAAAGGGGAAAGATTGTACGAGTTGGTATTAATCCAGACATAAAGTGGGTTTGATGTTTGGTTTAACAACTCAATTTCGACCCCACCGGTTTCGTTTTCACCAGCCCTTTCAAAAAAATGTTGCTTCTGATAGTACAAAGTATCGGTTACTGTAATTAATTTTTCAGAAACAAAACCATACGCACTTGACTCAATATCAAATACTTCAATATAATTGTTTCTTGACTCACGCGGAAGAATAACAAGCAGGTTCGAATTGTCGATCGTAGAAACGATTTTATAATTTATGCCCGGGCCTTCTCTGAAATTTACCTGAGATTTCGCGCTTCCAAGTTTCAATTGCGCAAATACACCAAAAGAGGCGATAGTAAGGAAAATAAGCAGAAATAAGGTTTTCATTTTATAAAAAAATTCTTTTTTGTCATATAATTCGGATAAAATTGAATTCGGTTGAATTGAAACAATTCTGAATTTACTAAGTTATTCATCTCAACCAGGAACAAAGAATGCATTTTACAGGAGAGATTATTCCCAAATTCTATCTATTTAGTTTTTATCTGACGTAAATTTACCGATTTAATAATTGGGGAAATGTTTCCTGTTTGAAGTATAATCACAAGCATTTATACTCAGGAACATACATTTTAGTTTTTATAAAAGCCTGTAAATCATCAGGCTTTTCGATC
>CAIXAQ010000620.1 GCA_903917425.1 uncultured Bacteroidales bacterium | reverse complement strand
TGGGAGTGATTCATCTTCATGATATTTTGAAGGAAGGAATTATTTAAAGGGGTTAGGGTTTAGGGGTTAGGATTTAGGGACTCTGTCCGGGATTAATATTTGTTTAAAAACAAGGCAGACAATCAAAAAGCAATTCAGGATGGGTGAAAAAACGGATCAGTTTAACGAGTACCGGAGCCGGATGAACGACCGGATCCTTTCGGTCGACAATAAGGTAGTGAAACGAATTTTTAATGTAGATACCAATGCCTATACCGAAGGTGTATTGCCGGTAAAAACCAAGGAATTAATGGGTCTGGTTGCATCGCTGGTGTTACGTTGCGACGATTGCGTTAAATATCACCTGCTGAAATGCAGGGAAAATGATGTTTCGGAAGCCGAACTGTTCGAAGTACTGGGAATAGCGACCCTGGTTGGGGGCACCATTGTGGTTCCTCATATGCGGCGCGCGGTTGAATTTTGGGACGACATGAATACCTGACAGATTATCACAGCCATCTGACCTGTACTCTGAATCCATGGATATTCTATGTCAGGCTTTTCAATTTGTTTGCAATAAATCACTAAACGAAGTATCTTATAGATAATTTAAAGCCCAGAAATCTGATCGTTCACATCTAAAATGACAGAAAGTTAATTTGGCACAAGTTTTGAATCTGCCTGAAGAATATGAATAAGTCAATTCTAAATAAACATACATTCCTTATTGTGGGCCTGTTGCTGTTTTTAGCATCAGGACTGTCATTTGATTGTCAGGCCCAGGAGATTACGAAAATTATGGGAACGGTGCGCGATGCCCAAACCGGCGATACTCTTCCGTTTGTCAGCATCATATTTAAAAATACCCAAATAGGCACCACCACCGATTTTGACGGACATTTCGCTCTCGAATCGAGAAAAGCTACCGACACCCTGGTTATATCCTATATCGGCTACACACCCGTTTTTCTCCATATACAACGCAATAGTTTCCGGGTAGTTGACATACGGATGGAGCCTGAAAAATACGAGCTTCAGGGCGTAGTCATTCGCCCCCGCGAAAATCCGGCTGAAATACTTTTGCAGAAAATAATCGATCATAAATTCATGAATGATCCCGATAAGGTTGAAGCAGTTGAATGCCAGGTGTACACAAAAATGCAGTTCGACGTCAACAATTTGGGCGATAAATTTCAAAACAGGCGTGTTTTGGAGCCTTTTAAATTTGTTTTCGAGCAAATAGATACCAGCGTGGTAAACGGCAAAGTTTATCTTCCGGTGATGATTTCCGAAACTTTTTCGGATTTGTATTACCGTAAGACGCCCAGGGTCAGAAAGGAAATAATCAAAGCGTCGCAGATATCGGGTGTCGAAAATGCAAGTATCACGCAGTTTGTGGGGAATATGGCCCAGGATGTTAAAATCTACGATAATTTCATCAACCTGTTTCAGAAGAATTTCGCCAGCCCGGTCTCAAATTCCGGTTTGCTTTTTTACAAATATTACCTGGTCGACTCTGCATTCCTGGATGGCAAATGGTGCTATAATGTCATGTTTAAACCGCGCAGGAAGCAGGAATTTGCTTTTACCGGGAACTTCTGGGTGAATGACACCTCGTTTGCCATCAAAAAACTGGAGATGCGGATGGTTGGCGATGCCAATATCAATTTTATCAATGATTTGTTTATCAAGCAGGAATTTGGCATTTCCTCCAGTGGCCGATGGGTCTTGAACCGGGAACAGACTGTAGCCGATTTCAATGTAGTTGTTGATTCAAAGGTTACGATGGGGTTTTTCGGTACCCGGACAGTTTTGTATTCTGACTATGATTTTTCGCC
>CAIXAQ010000619.1 GCA_903917425.1 uncultured Bacteroidales bacterium | reverse complement strand
TAATTAAACCCGAAAAAGTTAATTTTGCTTCCATTGGCGCCATTTACCGAGATTTTTCCGTAGAAGTCGTTGTAGTTGAACGGGAGTCCGTCTTCGTCAATATAACTGTAAAAAACCTTGGAACTCTGCTCAAGGTATGAGTTTTTATACGAAAACAGGAAGGACGAACTGCCCCCGTTATCATTTTTTTGTTTAACAATAGGACCTTCAAGCAGTATTTTAGCACCGAAAGTACTTGCGCCTACTTTGCCTGCTATATGTTTTTTGTTGCCATCACGGGTGGTTAAATCCATCACCGACGAAATCCTTCCTCCCATTTCAGCTCCAAATCCGCCCGAGTAAATATCAGCCGAGCGGAGCAGGTCGGTTTCAAATACCGAGAATAGTCCAATGGAGTGGAAAGGGTTATAGATTACCATTCCATCAAGCTGCACCTTATTTTGTATGGGCGACCCCCCGCGAATGTATAATTGTCCTCCCTGATCGCCGGTAAATACTACTCCCGGTAACACCTGCAGATACTGGGCAAGGTCGGCCTGTCCGCCCACCGAAGGAATTTGTTTGATTTGTTTTGGCGTAACATTTACCACCGAGGTGCGGGTTTCGGTACGTTGCTCCGTATGCTCAGCCGAAATACTGACACCCTGAAGTAAGATAGCTGCCTTATCGAGATAATATTTTTTCGTCAAAACTGTATTGCCACTGATTGAAATATTTTCCTTCAATGTATCAAATCCTATAAAGGTAACCACCAGCAAATAGTTTCCATCTGGCACTTTGGTAAGCGTGAAGTAACCGTTTATATCGGTTACGGCACCCATAGTAGTACCCGCCAGGTATACACTGGTAAATAAAGCCGGCTCGCCGCTTTCTTTTTCATAAACAAAGCCGCGTACCATTCCCTGCTGGGAATATGCGGAAAATGAGGCTGATATAAATAGTAACGTAAGATAAATCAGGTTGCGGATACGTGAAGACATAGGATGGTTTTTCTAAAAAAGCATTAAGCCTGCAAATATAGTTATATCAATCATATCAACGGATAGGGTATGCCGTCATTTAATCTCTTTAATTTCCTGCACTTTCTTCCTTACTATAGGTGTCAGGTTTCTACCCTGACCTTGGTGGCCATATTATAAATTTGTCCATGTTGTAAACAGCCATGTTTAGTTCAAATTATTCATGATATAATGGGCTATATCGTCAGCTTTTTTCGTGTAAAACACTTTATTTCAGGTAACAAAACAAATTTCTTATATATTATAGAAATTGAATGTTTTTTTTATCTTTACCAAGAATTAAAATTGTAAAAACTTTAAATAATAATGAATACAGGCAAGATTATTTTTGAAAATGGAAAGTTGCAAGTACCTGATTTTCCGATCATACCATTTATCGAAGGTGATGGAACAGGTGCAGATATCTGGAGTTCAGCTGTGAGGGTTTTTGATGCCGCGGTTGAAAAAGCATACAACGGGAAAAGGAAAATTATGTGGAAAGAAGTTCTGGCTGGCGAAAAAGCTTTTTTGGCTACCGGCAACTGGCTTCCCGACGAGACACTCGAAGCGTTTAAAGAATACCTGGTTGGCATAAAAGGTCCGCTCACGACTCCTGTCGGCGGAGGAATACGCTCCCTAAATGTGGCTTTACGCCAGATTCTCGACCTGTACGTCTGCCTCCGGCCTGTACGCTGGTTCCAGGGAGTACCCAGTCCTGTAAAAAGACCTGATAAAGTGGATATGCATATTTTCCGCGAAAATACCGAAGATATATATGCTGGCATCGAATTTATGCAAGGCACACCCGAAGCCGATAAAATGATCGGTTTCCTGATGAATGAAATGGGTGTAAATAAAATCAGATTTCCAAAAACCTCATCAATCGGCATAAAACCCGTTTCGCTCGAAGGTACTGAGCGTTTGGTGAGGGCTGCAATCGAATATACCATCAGCCATAAACTTCCCTCGCTAACCATTGTTCACAAAGGGAATATCATGAAATTTACCGAAGGGGCTTTCAAACAATGGGCTTATGCTTTGGTAGAACGCGAATTTGGCGACCAGACTTTTACCTGGGCAACTTACGATCGTATTGCTGCCGAACAAGGCCGCGAAGCAGCAGAAGCAGCACAACAAAAGGCTGTCGCGGAAGGCAAAGTCATCGTTAAAGATGTAATTGCCGATGCTTTCCTGCAACAGATTTTGCTCCGTCCCGACGAATATTCGGTTATTGCTACCCTGAACCTGAACGGGGATTATATTTCGGATGCCCTGGCTGCCATGGTTGGCGGTATCGGAATAGCCCCGGGTGCAAATATCAATTACCAGAATGGTTTTGCCATTTTTGAAGCAACTCATGGCACTGCACCGAAATATGCAGGTCTCGACCAGGTTAATCCGGGTTCGGTGATACTGTCGGGTGCGCTGATGTTCGAGTACCTTGGCTGGCACGAAGTTGCCCAACTGATTTACACTTCGATGGAGAAAACCATTGCCAATAAAACTGTCACTTACGATTTCCACCGCCTTATGGAGGGTGCAGTCAAACTCAAGACTTCGGAATTCGGCACTGAAATGATAAAAAACATGTAAAATAATAGG
>CAIXAQ010000618.1 GCA_903917425.1 uncultured Bacteroidales bacterium | reverse complement strand
GAGTTACCGCAACCGTTCGGCGCTTCGTTATTGGATTCAACAATGCTGATCTCGGTGTTTTTCAATAGAGCACCATTTGGAAAATCAAGAGAGATTTTACCGTTTTTGGAGGTGATAACACCGCCTTCCGGGCCAATTGTTTTAGTAATTGTAGTACCTATAAAAGTTAGCCGAAGTTTGGCTTCTTCATCCTCATCGATAATTGTATCGGTATTCACCATATTGGTAGGATGATTCTTATATGCTTCCATAGTAGCTTTATCTACTTTCACATCTTTTGGAAGATTAACATTGCCAGCCTTCAGGTACTCTTTGGCCTCGGGAGGCAACTCATCTAACATTTTTTGGGCATCCTTCAATGCCTTGTCCATATCCTGCTGTGTTGGCGCCGGCTTGTTCTTTGTATTTCCCTGTGCAACAGCAAATAATGTTGAAAAAACAAGAAAGCAAGAGATAAGTATTTTTTTCATGATCGGTGTATTTGATTATTTGATTAAGATTTTTATTCGATTCAATATTTCCTTACAAGTTTCTTTTTTAATTTGCATTCAAACTAATCTATAAAATTTCTAATCAATATTTTACAGAAATTTCCGATGGATTGAACTGTATTAATTACAATTCTCTTTGGGCCACATAAACCTGGTGCTGTCCATTGGCGTTTTTTATTACTTCTATCCATACAAGGTATTCCCTTCCGTTGAAATGGAGCAACTGCACATCACCCATATTGCTGATGGCCTCTTTAGGCTTGCTGCCGTTAGGATAATATAAAGTATGGTTGCTGTAAAAAACAGATTTTTCGGGAGTGTTGGAAATAAGCAAACCCTGCCTGTTTAAGGGTACTTCGAAAGTGAGTTCTGTTTTAAAATCTACGAGAGCCACATTGCTGAACTTGCCATCCGTAAAAACCCCATTCAGGGTGGAAGCATCTTTGTAATAGCCCAGAGTGTTCTGTTGGTCAAAGTATTGCCGTACTTCCGGCAAGGGAGAAAGTGCAACCAGGAAGCCATTATCCGAAAGAAAAGGGGTGTAGTACCTGCTCCATACTTCGTATTTAACCGGGCCCTGGATTTTGCCGTTGCTCAGTTTAAATGTGACAGGCAGTTTTAAATCGTTAGGATCGCCCAATGCATAATAATACATGCAGAGGTCGCCTTCGGGGTAACTTACCCCGCTGCTGAGATGCCCTTTACCGCATACTAATTCTAAAGTGCCAGAGGGAGAAATAATCTGGTTTGTGGAAGTGGGTGTTTTCGACCGTCCATTGGTGTACGAAATACTTCCGTAAAACCTGCCAAGTCCCTTAATAAGCACAGCGCCCTGGCCAAATACCAGCTTGCCTGCACTTGCATCAGTATTGTAAGGGCCATAGGTTTTACCCTCGAATTTAAAGGAACAGCCTTTCTCGGGATCGGAATAATATTCAAAACCTTTCACGTTCCCCGGGTTTTGAATATAGATATGTTCTGGACTATAGGGGATATCGGGTTCGTTATCAAATATTTTTTCTTCTGTTCTCTTGCCATCCTGGTACGAAGCGTAACTGGCTGATTCGCCATTGCCATAAAAGCTGCCAACGCCCACTTTTACATGATCGAGTATATTAGGATCCTTCTCATCTTTGTCTGGTTGGCTGATCAATTTGATATATCCGCCCCAAAAGCGGTCTTCTTTCTGCAAAGTCAGGAAAAGCCGTCCGTTTGCCGGCGGTTTGACAGAAAACATGGGTTTCTCGCCATTCTGGGTTCCGACATGGTATTCACTTCGGTCTTTCGCTTCTTTCTCCTCCTTCGCTTTATCGGCTTCAGTTTTAGTACCCATGGTTTTTTCGACTGCCTTTTCAACAGATTTATTTACTTTGTCCTTTAACTTGCTAAATGACTGCGCATTAGTAATTTGCGTAAAAGCGCATAGGATTAATGAAACGGTGAACATTTTCAGGCAGGGAATTGTGCTAAGGTTTTTCATGGTTATTGGTATTTAAGAGTAACGTGTTTAGGGCAACTTTCAGAAACATTATCATTTGAATATCAGTAAGATGTAACTTATTACGGGGTTATCTGTGACTTAATTTTGCTAGGACTGTTCTGACTTTTCATATTTATTTTGCTATTTTCACTCCGGTCTGTAATCAGTTTCACTGACAAGGGTGATAACAACTATTTCTAATGATGTTTTTCCTCTAATTGTATCT
>CAIXAQ010000617.1 GCA_903917425.1 uncultured Bacteroidales bacterium | reverse complement strand
GGTGAAATTCACCCAGAAAATGCTTATTGGTATCGATTTCATCAATGTTAATCCTAATAAATGGACAACGGATAAAGATGTAAATGAGTTGATAAAACTGCTCATCAACAATTTTATCATTAAATACAAGGAGATATTAGGAATATACAACCGTAAGAAGTTTGTTGCTACAGTCGGCGACGAATTGCCTAATGGCATTGTGCAGATGGCAAAAGTATATGTTGCCAAAAAGCGTAAACTGAAAGTGGGTGATAAAATGGCAGGCCGCCACGGGAATAAAGGCATTGTTGCACGTATTGTTCGTGAAGAAGATATGCCTTTCCTCGAAGACGGAACACCTGTTGATATTGTACTAAACCCGCTGGGTGTGCCTTCGCGTATGAACCTGGGACAGATTTTCGAAACTGTTCTCGGATGGGCCGGAGCTAAAACCGGAACCCATTTTGCCACTCCAATTTTTGACGGTGGTTCCATTGATCAGATCAACGCTCTCATGGTAAACGCCGGCTTGCCCGAAAATGGCAAAGTATTCCTTTACGACGGCGGAACCGGCGAACGCTTTGATCAGACTGCTACGGTTGGATACATCTACATGCTGAAATTGCATCATATGGTTGATGATAAGATGCACGCACGTTCCATCGGGCCATATTCACTTATTACTCAGCAGCCTTTAGGTGGTAAAGCACAGTTCGGCGGTCAGCGTTTCGGTGAAATGGAAGTATGGGCACTCGAAGCATTCGGTGCAGCCAATATTCTGCAGGAAGTTCTGACAGTGAAATCTGACGATGTGGTTGGAAGAGCCAAAGCTTATGAAGCTATCGTAAAAGGTGAAAATATGCCTATTCCAGGTATTCCGGAATCATTCAATGTACTTGTTCACGAACTCAGAGGCTTAGGTCTAAGCGTAAGCTTTGAATAAATACTTGTTAGTTATGGGTTATGAATTATGAGCTGTAAATCAACTCTTAACTCATAACTCATAATTCATAATTTATAATTCGTAACTAATAACTCCTTTCTTGCTATATGGCTTTCAGAAAAGAAAATACAGCCGCTAATAAATTCTCCAGAATCAGGATAAGCCTTGCTTCCCCTGAGTCGATATTGGAAAGATCTAGCGGTGAAGTGCTTAAACCCGAAACTATAAACTACAGAACTTACAAACCTGAAAGGGATGGATTGTTCTGTGAACGCATTTTCGGCCCTGTGAAGGACTGGGAATGTCATTGTGGAAAATACAAGAGAATCAGGTACAAGGGAATTGTTTGCGACCGCTGCGGTGTTGAAGTAACCGAGAAAAAAGTTCGTCGCGAACGCATGGGCCATATTCAACTGGTTGTTCCTGTTGCCCATATCTGGTATTTCCGCTCATTACCGAATAAAATCGGAGCACTCCTTGGTGTTCCATCAAAAAAACTGGATTCAATTATATATTACGAAAGGTATGTAATTATCCAGCCAGGAATTTTGGCAGCCGAAGGACTTAAAACCCTCGACTTCATTACCGAAGAGGAATACTTCGATTATATCGACCGGTTGCCAAAGGAGAATCATTATCTCGACGAAAGAGACCCGAATAAGTTTATTGCAAAAATGGGTGCTGAAGCGCTTGTTGACTTGCTTGCCCGTTTGGATCTTGACCAGGTTTCGTACGATTTGCGTCACAAGGCAAACACGGAAACTTCACAGCAGAGGAAAATGGAAGCTCTCAAACGCCTCCAGGTTTATGAGTCGTTCCGTGATGCCAAAACCCGTGGCGAAAACAAACCGGAGTGGATGATCGTAAAAGTAGTACCGGTTATTCCTCCCGAACTCCGCCCGTTGGTTCCATTGGATGGAGGTCGTTTTGCCACCAGCGATTTAAATGACTTATACCGCAGGGTTATTATTCGTAATAACCGTTTGAAACGTCTTATCGAAATCAAGGCTCCTGACGTGATCATGCGTAATGAAAAACGCATGTTGCAGGAAGCGGTTGATTCACTTTTTGATAATTCGCGTAAGGCTAGCTCGGTAAAAACCGAATCAAACCGCGCTTTGAAATCACTGAGCGACAGTCTGAAAGGGAAACAAGGACGTTTCCGTCAGAACCTTCTCGGTAAACGTGTCGACTATTCAGGTCGTTCGGTTATTGTCGTAGGTCCGGATCTCAAACTTCACGAATGCGGTCTTCCGAAAGATATGGCATCAGAGTTGTTCAAGCCGTTTATTATCCGCAAAATGCTGGAACGCGGTATTGTAAAAACCGTGAAATCAGCAAAGAAAATTGTTGACCGCAAGGATCCTGTTGTTTGGGAAATCCTCGAAAATATTTTGAAAGGCCACCCTGTTATGCTAAACCGTGCTCCAACACTGCACAGGCTAGGTATCCAGGCTTTTCAGCCAAAACTTATTGAAGGAAAGGCTATTCAGCTGCATCCTTTGGTATGTACTGCTTTCAATGCCGACTTCGACGGTGACCAGATGGCTGTCCATCTTCCTTTAGGAAATGCTGCCATCCTGGAAGCTCAGATTCTGATGCTTGCTTCACATAACATCCTGAATCCTGCCAACGGAGCTCCTATCACAGTACCTTCACAGGACATGGTTCTTGGCCTTTACTACATCACCAAAGGCCGGAAAACAGAACCCGGACATATCATGAAAGGTGAAGGACGGAGTTTTTATTCACCCGAAGAAGTGATTATTGCTTATAATGAGAAGCAAGCTGACCTTCATGCCTGGATAAAAGTAAGAATACCAGTCGAAGAAAACGGTGTAAAAGTTGAAAAACTTATCGAAACCACTGTTGGCCGCGTATTATTCAACCAGGTTGTGCCCGAGGAATACGGATTTATTAACCAGCTTCTGACTAAAAAATCGTTACGCGATATTATCGGTGACTTGTTGAAAAAGACAGGTACTGCCAAAGCAGCCCGCTTCCTTGATGATATTAAGAGCCTTGGTTTTAATATGGCCTTCAAAGGTGGACTTTCGTTTAACCTTGGGGATGTGCTTGTTCCAAAACTGAAGGAAGAACTGATCCATAAAGCCAATCTTGAGGTAGAAGAGGTAATGAATAACTATAATATGGGTTTCATTACCAATAACGAGCGTTATAACCAGATTATCGATATCTGGACACATACCAACTCTAACCTTACTAAAAAGGTAATGACCGATCTGGCTACCGATAACCAGGGATTCAATCCGGCTTATATGATGCTCGATTCAGGTGCCCGCGGATCGAAGGAACAGATCAGGCAGCTTTCGGGTATGCGCGGACTGATGGCCAAACCACAAAAATCGGGTGCAACCGGAGGTGAAATTATTGAAAATCCAATCCTCTCGAACCTTAAAGAAGGACTGTCGGTACTTGAGTACTTCATTTCGACTCACGGAGCACGTAAAGGTCTCGCTGATACGGCTCTTAAAACAGCCGATGCAGGGTATCTTACACGTCGTTTGGTTGATGTGGCTCAGGATGTAATTATTTCGGAACCCGATTGCGGAACACTTCGTGGCCGCGTTACCTCCGCTCTGAAGAAAAATGAGGAACTTGTAGAATCGCTCTATGATCGTATTCTCGGACGCGTTACCCTGCATGATATCTATCATCCACACAGTGGTGAACTTATTGCTTCAGCGGGTGAAGAGCTCAACGAAGACATTTGTACCATTATCGAGAATTCGCCCATGGAATCTGTCGAAATACGTTCGGTACTTACCTGCGAATCGAAACAAGGTGTATGTGCAAGGTGTTATGGCCGTAACCTGGCCAGCGGACGTATGGTTCAGAAAGGCGAAGCGGTTGGAGTTATTGCTGCCCAGTCGATCGGGGAGCCTGGTACACAGCTTACTTTGCGTACCTTCCACGTGGGAGGTGTTGCCGGCGCTAACATCGCTTCGGCTTCACGTATCATTGCCAAATATGACGGTATTATCGAAATAGATGAACTGCGTTCAGTTGAATATACTAATAATGAAGGAAATACCTACCAGATCGTATTGGGACGTTCGGCCGAAATGAGGATCATTGATCCCCAAACAGGGATTATTCTGGCATCCGCACATATTCCCTATGCATCAAATCTATACTTTGCAAACGGAGCCGCGGTAAAAAAAGGCGCTCTTATTGCCGAGTGGGATCCATATAATGCAGTTATTCTCTCGGAAGTTGAAGGAGTTTTAACATTCGATAATATCACTGAAGGCGTTACGTTTAAAGTGGAAGCTGATGAGCAGACCG
>CAIXAQ010000616.1 GCA_903917425.1 uncultured Bacteroidales bacterium | reverse complement strand
CTTCCGTCTTCCGACCTTTTTTAACCTAATTCAATTCTTAGCAGTACCGATAATTTTAGAAATGAATCCTGTATTGAAACATCGGGAAAAATCCAAGCTGGTTCACATTGGTAATTTCGTTTTTCGATGGGCTGTAGGTCTGCATCAGAACATTGGTGTGATCGGTAAAATTCTCGATGTAGAAAACCCATTCCTGCGATACTTTGCGCCAGTTGAGCCTGTATCCGAATTTGATATCCGCTTTAAAAAACGGGTCGAATTGTTCGCTGAATGCTTTTGAATTATCATATTTGGTTTCTCCTGCTGCCTGCGACGCTTCCAGGTCAATAGGCGTATAGCATTTACCCCCTGCGTAAGTCATTTTAAAATCAATGTTAAATGCTGATTTACTGTTGATTGGAAACTCTTTACCAAACAGCACGTTTACAACATAATTGCCGTTGAAAGCGGTATTTCTTTCTACGCCGTCGCTTCCTTTGTATTTTGATTCGAACAAGGATAAAGTGGTGAGATAATAGAAGTTTTTACTAAAAAAACGCTCGGTGGTGAGTTCAAGTCCGTAATTATAGCCAGTGCCGGTATTTACGAGGCTGTCCTGGGCACCAACTCCCCAGCCTGCGCCAGTATTTAACATGCTGAACGAAGAACTGTTCTGCTCAACAGGCACATTATAAAGAGATTGATAATAAACTTCGGCTTTTATACGGGTATTATCGGTTACCGAATTGTTGTATCCCAACACAAACTGGTTCGATTTTGTTAAGCCAAGCCCGGTATTGGTTTCGACGAGTGATCCGTCATCCATCTGTGTACCAAGAGAATAGGTCGAAAGTGGTTGAGTACGCGAATGCAAACCATAGCCAAAACTCAGTTTCTGTTTTGGATTCAGTTGCCAGTTCGCAGCTATACGTGGCTCGAGGCTTGCATCATTATTCTGATCGAAATAACTGAAATGAATACCGGGTACGATACTGAATTTCTCATTAAAATGATAGGTAGCCTGCACATATGGCTGGTATAATGTTACCCCATCGGCTAAACTTTTGCTGTCGTCAATCATCGGTCGCAAAGTATTTGACTCACTGTTGTATATCTTAGTAAACAGGTCAAAACCCATCCTATCAATCTGGAATCCGGCTTGGGCCGACAAATGGCTGTTGTATTTCTTATGCAAAAACCCGCTGAGTGAAGCACGAAATTCAGCGTAGTTATGGTCGAGATACGGGTGTGGAATATTTGTAACATCAAGTGTATCAATGGTAGTTCCACCATCCTGGTATATTCCCGAAAGGGTAAGTTTGGCGTATGTATGCTCATCCACAAAACGGGTATAGGAAATGCCGGTAGCTCCCATCTTTGACCGGTTTCTCAAATCCTGGCCTTCGTCGGAATACATATCCTGTGTATTTCCGTCCTGGCTGTCGAGCATGGCAATTTCACTGTTACCGCCCAATCCAAAAACGGTTATCCGGCCTTTGTTAAGCGGGAAGTTAAGTTTGAACGAAAGATCCTGGTATTTTGGAATCCCGGTGGTTCCCAGGTCAATTATACCATCCATAAGTTGAAGTGTCGAATAGCGGAAATTAACCAAATATGACGCCTTATGATTTTTACTGAACGGACCTTCGGCACCTGCCTCGAAACCATTAAATCCAACCTGGAACATCTGTTCATGTTTCTGATTGTTGCCGTTACGGATATTCAGGTCGAAAACGCCGCTGAGTGCGTTGCCATATTCAGCCGGGAATGCGCCTGTAAAGAAATCGCTGTTCTCAAGTACGTTGTTGTTAAGCATACCTACCGGACCTCCTGTTGTTCCACCTTCGGCAAAATGGTTAGGGTTAGGTATATCAATATCTTCGAGCCGCCACAGCAATCCGCTTGGAGAGTTACCACGTATGACAATATCGTTGCGCTGGTCGTTAGCCGACGATACACCGGCATAATTCATTGCCATGCGGGCCACATCGCCGCGGCTTCCGGCATATTTTTCGGTTTCTTCGACTGTAAACGAACGGGCACTCACAACGGCCATCTGGTTGCGGGTTGCATCTTTATGGGCCTGTGCCGTAATAACCACGCCGGTGCCCAAAACCACGTTTTCCTCCAGTTCAACTTCGAGTACGATTTCTTTCACCGAATTCACAATAATCCCCTGGAAAGTAGCCGGCTTATAACCTATATAACTCACCTGCACACTCTGGCGGCCGAGGGCAACTTTGTCGAGACGGAAATTTCCATCGTTGTCGGTAACCGTTCCGGTAAGGGGTTCAATATTAAGCAGAATCACATTTGCACCGGGGAGCGAAGTCCGCGATTCTTTATCAATTACATGTCCGCGAATGGTTTGCACCTGCTGTGCTATAAGGCTGGCTGAAGAAATCAATGCCAGTGCCAAAAAGAGTAGTCGTTTCATTTTGTCTGATTTTATTCTGCAAATTTGAGAAGACCACTGGCTAAAATAAATAAAATTCCGATGAATTGCAGAAACTCAGGAATGAAACTGCTAAAAGCAGGGATGAAAGCTAAAGCAAATTTAAATGTACGATGGAACACATTTCGACGAGCCCGGGATAAAGCTTTGCGCTGAACAGCTAAAAACAGTTGTTGTAGTATACAAAACCTAGACTGTTATGACTTTTTGTTCTTTGTCGCTTAGCCGTGCCGCTTCAATAATACGAATATTCAACAATGCATCTTCCGGTTTTACAATAGTCCTGGCTCCGTTAACAATCACAGAATAAATATTTTCGAAAAACGCCATATAATTCCCTGTAAAAGTGGGAAGCCTGCCATGAAATTCCTTTCCCGGAATAACAGAACTCAGAACACCTCGCTGTTCTTCCGGCTCGTTACCAAAACCAAGCCTGCCAGGCTTTTGGCCTTTGCGAAGCATGGCTTCCTGGCAATCCAATCCATATTTTACAAAAGAGCCACCTGTGCCATGAATCTGAAACCGCGGGCCGGGCAAATTCACAAAAACACCTGCTTTAAGAGTTACATTCAAATCGGGATAAATAAGTTTGAGGTCGAAACTGTCGTCGGTTATGCTTCCTTTACGCTGGTTGAAAAGCCTGCAAAAAACGCCTTCAGGCTTACCGAACAGATCAACAGCCTGATCGATAAGATGAATACCTAAGTCGAATAAAGTTCCGCCTCCGGCTTCCTGCTGGTAACGCCAGGCGGCACGCGAAATTTCGGGTGTAAACCGATCAAAATGTGATTCAAAGTCAAGCACTTTACCCAGGAATCCTTCTGAGATAATATATTTTAATGTCAGAAAATCGCTGTCCCAACGGCGATTATGAAAAGGAAATAAGTGCTTACCCGTTTGCGAGGCAATTCCTATAAGACTGCCTGCCTCTTCGGAATTGACGGTAAATGGTTTTTCGACCACCACATGTTTTCCCGCCAGTAAGGCGGCCCTGGCATGTGTAAAGTGCAAAGGATTAGGTGTGCAAATGATCAGTAAATCTACTTCAGGATCAACCAACACATCCTCAATTGAAGTGGCAATTTTTGCTTTTGGATATTTTTCACCTGCCAATGTTCCGGAAGTAACAATAGTATGCAGGTTAAAATCCGAACTGACATCAATATAAGGAGCATGAAAAATTTGTCCCGAAAGACCAAATCCAACGATTCCGACATTTAGCCGTTTAATTGAACTCTGTTTTGAAGTTCCTGTTTTTTGTTTTGTCATACCTGTAACACCTTTGGTTCTGATGATAATTTAGCGGGTCAATTCAAATTGTCGGAAGTCAGAAGACAGAAGTCAGAAGTTATCATGACAACCTCTCTTATCCTCTGGAAATGAAGTTTAACTGGCAAATTACTTTTCATCTACTCGCTTCTCAAATGTTGGAAAAATCTCAAAATAACACTTTCTTCCGTCTTCTGACTTCTCTCTTCTGACTCCCAAAAACCAAATTCCATTCAATTCGGGGTAGAACCATAAAAATAATACTTTATAACACCCTAAAGTTCAATTTCCTCACCAGAAACCGGAATTTCAATATTTGTAAATCCTTTCTGTTCCAGTGTTTTTTTATAGGCCAACTGAGCCTCATAATCTCCATGAACCAGGAAAACCTTCCGGATTTGCGATGTATCCTGGCAGCTTAAAAAATCAGCCATTTCATTGTAATCGCCATGTCCGCTGAAAGCCTCAATACGCTCAATTTTTGCTCTTACTTTATGATGAACCCCAAATATTGATATTTCGTCAGCCCCTTCCAATATCCGTGCGCCAAGTGTCCGTGGTCCGCAGTAACCCACTGCAAGTATTGTATTATTGGGGTTTTCAATATTATTAGCCAGGTGGTGTTTTATCCGCCCGGCTTCCATCATACCCGATGCTGAAATGATTACGCAGGGTTTTTTGTTTTCATTCAGCCTTTTCGATTCTTCCACTGTTTTAATATAAAACAACGAATTAAAGCCGAAAGGATCGGGATCGGTAATCATCTCATGAGCCACATCGGCATTCAGTATATCAGTATGCAACCTGAAAATATCGGTAGCATTAATGGCAAGCGGACTATCGACATAAATATTTACCTTAGGGAGCAATCCCAGGTTAAAGAATTTATTTAGCGAGTAAACCACTTCCTGGGTGCGGCCGATGGCAAATGAAGGTATAATGACCCTGCCTCCTCTTTCAACACAGGTTTCGCGGATCACACGCAGAAGTTCACCTTCCGCTTCCTGAAGTTGCGGGTGAAGGCGGTTTCCGTATGTCGACTCGGTAATAAGGTAATCGCATTGAGGAAAGGGTGAAGGTGACTTTAAAATACGGCTTTCTGGCCGACCAATATCCCCGGTGTAAGCTATGCGGGTGGTTGCGTCATTTTCTTTAATTTCGAGTAAGGCCGTTCCGCTTCCCAGCATATGTCCGGTATTGGTGAATTTCACTTTGATGTTGCCATCAATCTGAAACTTGCGGTCGTAAGCCACTCCGATAAACAATTCCATGCAGGCACGGGCATCATGCTCGGTATAAATGGGCTCAACGGGCGGAAGCCCTTTTTGTAAACGACGTTTGTTGAACCATTTCACGTCACCTTCCTGTATATGACCGCTATCTGCAAGCATTATGGCGCAAAGGTCGCGAGTTGCACTTGTGCATATAACCGAACCACGGAATCCGAGCCGGTAGATGTATGGAATCAGGCCAGAATGATCGATATGCGCATGGGTAAGAATAACATGATCGATCTTTGCCGGATCGAACATCAGGTTGCGGTTCATACCGTCTGTTTCGAGGCCTTTGCCCTGGAACATGCCACAATCGAGCAATATAGTTTTACCGTTTTGAGTAGTAATGAGGTGTTTGCTGCCTGTTACTTCGCGTGCTGCGCCAATAAATTTTATTTTCATGATACAAACTTCTAAACGTGAATGTTTAATTGCAAATATTTATCAAATGTAGACAATCTGATTATATCTGGTAATTTTAAATTTGGCAACTTAACTCTTAAAATAATGAACCTTTTAACATAAAATTGAGAAATGTGAATGTCCGCAATTCAAAGTTCAAAAAGCAAAATTCATAGTTATTGATTATTCGACACTTATAGAATTCTACCATTAAAGAAACTGAAAATGAACAAATAATCTTGTAATTCTAAAAAAGCTCACTTAATTCAGCTCATTTTGAACTTTGCTTTTTGAACTTTGCTTTTTGAATTATCTTCCCTTTTTAGTCTCAGTCTTATCCAAATTTGGTTTCGGGGATTTCATTGTCAGACACCTGCCGGGTGCTCAGACACTAGTATTTTCTCAAACTTGCCGTCTGCATTTTGTTCAAACCCCAGTTTTTTAAGGTATTGAGTGTATTTCTCACTTCGTCCATCGGCAATCACTTTTGTAAATCCCTCTTTGATAAAACGATCCCGAAGATGAAGGTAGATGAATTTGCCGTTTTTAAAATCACGGTATTCAGGAAGTACAAAGTCAAGTCCAACGGAAAGGCAATGATCTTTATCGCGATGCGCCAGGAATACTCCGGCGACAGCCATATTTCGCAAAACGAAGAAACTAACGGTATTCATTTCTGGTTTGTATGTAAATCCTGGAAAGAATTTTTCGATATCTTTTTCATGAAATTCCAGGAACCGGATCAGGTAGCGGTTTTCGGCCCTGACTTCCAGAATTTCGAAAACTTCCTTTTTGGAATAAATGGAATTCAGATAGTAAATATCGACCAGGGCTATAAATGCATTGAGAAATCCAACCGGCCACGCCCCTATCAGGAAACCGTAAGTTGAAAAACTCAATGCACCAAAAAGATTTATCCACCTGAATTTCAGGATGGAACTCATTGTCATTGAAAGTGCGATGGCTACGGATGCGAGATAGCCAATCCATTGTAAAAGAGATATTTCCATAATAAAGTTTTGAGTGCCTAAAGTACTTAGAGTGCCTAAAGTATTTAGAGTGCCTAAAGTACTTAGAGTACTTAGAGTGCTTAGAGTATCAATTCTAACAACCTAAACACCTACAGCCTAACAGCCTGATGAAGGGCAAAATTAGTTTAATTTACTCTATTTCCTCATTTTCGCCCAAAGGCGTTCGGCTTGTACCTTTGCCCCGGCAAGTATTTTATCTTCATCCACGGTGAGGATTTTCCCGTTTTCGACCACCAGTTTTCCCTGAGATATCACATGTTTTACATGTTTCGATTCGAGTCCGAAAACAAAGTGACCATAGAAATTACCAGTATTGAAAGGTGTAGGCGTATCATAATCCAGCACTACCAGGTTGTTAGGCTCATGGCCTTTGAATCCATTGCTGTTCAGAAATTTATCAGCATTGCGGAAACGCTGGTAAACACTGTCGTAACCTATGGTATCGAAATTCAGACCAACGAAAAATGCGGCTTTGGCACTTCGCAGCATATCGCTGTGCATTCCATCCGTACCCATCATAATATTATTCCCAAGTCCTGCAGCGTCGAAATAGCCAACTTTATTATTGAGGTTGCTTTCGGTATTCTGAACTACCCATGCAGGGCTTTTACCAATGATTTTCTTTTCTTTTTCGCTCAGGTGAAGGCAATGCCCAAGAATGGTTTTTGGGGACTTAAGAGCTTCCGCTTTCTGTAATCGCTCTATTACCCGCATACCATAATTATCCAAACAGTGCTGCTGATCACTCATAGCCTCGGCCACATGAATATGGATGCCTGTATCATAATGCTTTGAAAGCCTGACTGCCTTTTGCAGTGTATCATCCGATACGGTGAACGAAGCATGCAATCCAACCAGTCCCTGGTTATCCTCAAGGTATTCAGCGGTTTCCATTAATCCTTCCAGCGCTTTTTCAGTGCCATCACGGTCCGAAATTTCGTAACAAAGCAGGTGCGATGCCCCTACTTTTTCAAAAGCTGTAGCAATAATATCCAGAGATCCGCCTATGGCAAAGGGTGAGGCATGATGATCAATCACGAAAGTAACACCATTTTTGATGGATGCCATAGCCGCATATAATGCACAGGCTTCAATCATTTCCACATCCAGGCATTTATCGAGTGTCCACCACACATACTCCAGAATTTCGTTGAAATTCTGCGGATTTTTCTTTGGAGCGCCCATTCCACGGGCTAATGCGGAATACACATGATGATGACCGCAAACAAAGGACTGGGTAATATATTTGCCCGAACAATCGATTACCTGGAAATTAGGATGAGAAGGAATGTCCTTGATGAATCTGATTGCGCCACTTCCGCCTTCCTCCACCAGAATATGAGTAGTTGTGAATTCGAGAGTTTCGGGATGGATGTAGGTTCCGTTTTTGAGGAGCAATGACATTGATTTTTTGTTTTTAAATGAGAGTTATTTAGGAGTTTGTCTTTAGGGGTGATACTATTTTCTATTCTTCCAGTTTACTATTTTCTTTCTTAGGCGGCAAAAAATTCTCACCTGTAACAACACTTTTACCTGTTTTTGATTCTAATTCTTTACGGGCATTTTTCGCAACTGCTCCGCCTTTTTTACCAGCTTTGGCATTTTGAATTAAACCTTTAGCTTCTTCGCTTTCAGCTATTTGCCGGGTCGAAAGTTCTGCCAATGCAGTAAATATCAATTCAGCCTCACTCATATGATCCCGAAGATTTTGGGATTTCAATCCCTTCAGGTCTTTATGTTTTTTAACAGTAAGCCCGGTCCATTCCTGATGAATAATATTGGT